>CAYZQX010000079.1:0-12218 GCA_964480615.1 uncultured Chitinophagales bacterium
ATATCAAGTAATAAATTAGTAAGAATAAAAACACTAAGGGAGCAACTCACAGGACACAATGGATTTGAGGCTGCGCAAGATTTTTCACGTTACAAGTTATTGGGCATTAAAGACAGCAAGGTCAATGTGCCAGAAGAAAATTTAAAAAACTAAAAAAATCATAAAATCGACTTTATAAGCAAAAAAAAGTATAAAAAAAAATTGGAATAACGCAAAAAAAACGCCAAATTTTTATAACTAGCTAATAATCAATGGTTTAACATTTCCACATTTTATTTGGTTGTTCGCCTATTTTGCCGTTATTTTGCGGGATTATTTTTTAGCTAATTATTACATTTTTTCCGCTATGGCACTAATAGGAAAAATCAGGCAATACACCGGATTTTTGTTTTTCATCCTCGCACTTGCGATTGTAGGATTTTTATTGATGGATATTATGAACGGGGCTTCCCGATTCAGTGGCGGGGCTGCGCTTACCGCTGGAAAGGTTAATGGGGAGACCATTTCATATAGAGAATATGAAAAAAGATATTCCGACGCCGTGGACCGTGCTGCCTCATCAGGACAGTCGCTCACCGATGATCAGCGATTGAGTATGCGCGAGAGTACTTGGGATCAGTATGTAAAGGATTTATTGCTCGATAAGGAGATCGATAAATTGGGTATAGGAGTTACCATCCCTGAGATGACTAGTCTGATCTCTTCTGAGAATGCACATAGTGCTATAAAAGGAGACCGCACATTTGCCAATCCAGCCACTGGACAATTTGATCCAACTAAGGTAGCAGAATACATCAAGGTGATAAGCGAAGGTGATGGTACTAATCCTCAGATCGAATCAGCTAAAGCACAATGGATTAAGTTCGAGGATTTTCTAAAACGCGATCAGGCTAAAACTAAATATTTAAACCTAATTAAAAAAGGGTTATACACACCTACATGGTTAGCTGAAAAAATCAATAAGGAGAAAAATACAAAGGCGACTATTAGCTATGTAAAAATCCCTTATAGCAGCATACCTGATGATCAAATAGCAGTAACAGATGCTGATCTTAAAAACTACTTGAACGATAACCGCTCTAAGTATAAGCAAGAAGCAAGCCGTGATATTAAATATGTCGTATTCGACGCCAATGCTTCGGCTAAGGACTCCTTGCAAGCACGCACAGACTTAGAAAAGCTGATGGCTGATTTCACTGCTACTAATGCCGATTCTACTTTTATTGCTAATAATTCCGATACTGAGTACAGCAATGCTTACTTGAGCAAGGATGAAATAAAATCAACTCTTGCTGATTCATTATTGAAAGCTGGCATAGGCACAATATTAGGCCCTGTAGTAGAAAATGGTGGTTATAACTACTATAAAGTACTAGGTAGTAAAATGGTTCCTGATTCAGTAGAGGCACGCCACATCTTGGTCAAAGTGAGTGCTGGGGTAAGTGAGGAAAAGGCGAAAGCAAAGCTCGATAGTATCAAAGCATTGATCGATGGAGGTGCAGCATTTGCAGAAATTGCCTCCCAACTTTCTGATGATGAGGGCTCAAAAATTAAAGGCGGTGACCTTGGTTATTTTAAAAAGGGAGCCATGGTTCCTGAATTTAATGACGCCTGTTTTTATGAAATGGCAGAAGGGGATATGAAGATGGTAAAAACACGTTTTGGATGGCATCTTATCAATCTTACGAAGAAGGCGGCATCATCAGCTAACGTAAAATTAGCAATCCTAAGCCGTGATATTTCGCCTAGCGATGAAACAACAAATGCAGCTTATGCACAAGCTAATACCTTCTCATCAATGAATCGCACGCTCGATGCATTTACCAAATCAGCTACTGAAAAAGGATATATGCCTAAAGATGCTATGAACTTATTAGAAAATGGCTATAATGTACCAGCACTAGGAGCTAATGCAGATATTGTATTATGGGCGCACCAGCACAAGGTTGGTGATGTGTCAAATGTATTTAGTATGGATAACAAATATGTTGTAGCAGCTGTAACCAAGAAAAGAGAAAAAGGAATCGCTACAATAGAAGATAAGCGCGCTGAACTTGAAGCTAGTGTGAAAAAGATGAAAAAAGGTGCTATGATTAAAGAAAAAATTGGTGCTAATACTGATTTGACTGCCATAGCTGGAATGTACAGTGTAAATGTAGAGAATGCTTCGGATGTAGCATTCTTAGGCAATAGCACAATAGGACGTGAACCTAAAGTACAGGCTACAGCACTAAAAATAGGTGCTAACCAAGTATCAACACCTATCATAGGTGAAACTGGTGTGTTTGTAATAAAAGTGGATGCAATAACTGAAGCACCTGCTGCCGATGTGGCTGCACTTAAAACACAAGAGGCAAACAACATTAGAAACCGCGCTGATTTTGGTGTATTGAATGCCCTAAAAACTGCTGCAGATCTCGAAGATTTAAGAAACGCAAATCGCGTAATAGAATAATAAATACCATAAGGTAGTCAATCAAAAAGCCCTGAATCCTATAAGGTGATTCAGGGCTTTTTTTTATTAAAGCTAGCTATGTAACTACTTAGGGCTTGCTCAATAACTCAGAAACCTTTTAACGTAATAGGTTCTAGCCATTATAAGCACATAGAATATTCACACAATTTTATGGGTTTCCGTAAAAAAGCTTGCATCATATATATGCTATGTGATCTCTTATATCTTGCTACTTCAAGTTGTATTTGCGATAAGGATAGACGCGAAAAGCCCACAGCGAGGTACGAGCGAGGACTTGTAGCAGATAGCCTGGGCCATAGGCATCGCCAAAATAGCATACTTATAAGTTATTTAGCAAGCCCTATTAAGTTCTGAAACGGTTATTCTGTAAAGTCCTTTACCACCCAATTTTTTTTGGCATATATTTGGGTTTTCAATTAGTGGATTAATAAAATTGATTAGTTATGTATTATAATACTGACACAGTGCTATTTCTTGATGGGCAATATCGCAAGGCTACTGAATCGAGTGCTGACCTATACGGCCAAACCCTCCATTATGGTTATGGAGCATTTGAAGGGATTAGGGCCTATCAAACAGCGGATGGTGTGCGCATATTTAAAGGGCAGGAACATTATGATCGTCTCATTAATTCTTGCAATGCTGTTAATATTCCATTGTCTTATACAACCGATGAACTAATGGCTATCAGTTATGAAGTATTGTCGAGAAATGGTTTTGGGAATGCCTATCTTAGACCATTGGTCTTTTGTAGTCCAAATATGAGTTTAAGTCGCCCTAATAAGGTTCATGTGCTAATATGTGCTTGGGAATGGGGAGCTTATCTAGGTGATAAATTATTACACCTCAAAACATCGAGTTATTGCAGACCACACCCCAAGTCCACTAGGATTGAGGCCAAGATATGCGGTCACTATGTAAATTCGATATTAGCTACAACTGAGGCTAAAGATGCGGGATATGACGAATCACTTTTACTTGATAGCGAAGGTTTTCTTGCTGAAGGACCTGGTGCGAATTTGTTTTTTCAAAGAGGTGACAAATTATATACCCCACAATTAGGAAACATACTACCTGGTATTACTAGAGCGACTGTATTAGAGTTGTGTGAAGAATTAAATATTGAAGTGGCACAAGGCAGTTATTTACCTGCTGATCTTCATACTGCTGATTCTGCTTTTTATTGTGGGACTGCTGCTGAAATAATCGGAATAGCAAGCATTGATAATCACAAGCTAAAATTGGAATGGAAGGATTCGTTAGGACATGTATTGCAGCAAGCGTATAAGCATAAAGTATTAGCGCAGGAATACGACTATTTAAAGCAACCGCAATATGCCGCTCAATAAATACAGTCGTACCATCACTCAAGACGACTCACTTCCTGCGGCACAAGCTATGCTTTATGGTATAGGACTTAGCAAAGATGATATGGCTAAGGCTCAAGTAGGCATAGTGAGTACAGGATATGAGGGCAATACTTGTAATATGCATCTCAATGAGCTTGCTATAATGGTGAAGCAGGGTGTTAAAATGGCCGATTTAATAGGACTTATATTCCATACGATCGGTGTTAGTGATGGCATGTCGAATGGCACTACAGGCATGCGTTATTCACTTGTTTCGAGAGATATTATTGCGGATAGTATAGAAACTGTAGCGGGTGCACAGTGGTATGACGGGATCATTGCCGTAGTGGGCTGTGATAAAAATATGCCGGGTTCGATAATGGCTATGGGGCGGCTAAACCGTCCTTCGATTATGGTATATGGAGGCACCATTCATCCGGGTCATTGGAAAGGCGAAGACTTGAATATCGTTTCTGCATTTGAGGCATACGGAAAGAAGTTGAATGATGCCATCAGCCCTGAAGACTTTTTAGGGGTTATCCAAAATGCTTGTCCAGGTGCTGGTGCATGTGGCGGCATGTACACCGCTAATACAATGGCTGCAGCTATTGAAGCATTAGGAATGAGCCTTCCTTATAGTTCATCGAATCCCGCCTTGAGCAAAGAAAAACAGTTAGAATGTGTAGAGGCTGGCAAGGCAATCAAATACCTATTGGCTAATGACATAAAGCCCAGCGATATTATGACCAAGATGGCATTTGAAAATGCCATGGTCGTGGTAACAGTACTTGGAGGATCTACGAATGCAGTATTACACCTAATAGCCATGGCGCATAGCGTAGGGATAAATTTAATAATTGACGATTTTCAAAAAATAAGCGATCGAATTCCAGTATTAGCCGATCTTAAACCAAGCGGAAAATTTTTAATGGAGGATCTGCACAATGTAGGAGGCATACCTGGAGTTATGAAATTGTTACTCAGTCAAGGCTGGTTGCATGGTGAGTGTATGACAGTTACAGGGCGTACACTGGCTGAGAATCTTTCCCTACTCCCTGAGCTGGCGAAGGATCAGCAGGTTATAAGGACACAGGACAATCCACTGAAATCCACGGGACATATACAGATTCTATATGGCAACCTTGCTGAGGAAGGTGCAGTAGCAAAAATAAGTGGACAAGAAGGAGAATTTTTTGAAGGGCCAGCAAAAGTTTTTGAGGATGAGTTTGAGGTCATCGCTGCTGTAAGAGAAAGCAAAATTGTACCAGGTGATGTGGTAGTAATTCGCTATTGCGGTCCTCGTGGAGCGCCTGGCATGCCTGAGATGCTCAAGCCGACTTCTGTCATAATGGGTAGCGGTCTTGGAAAGACGGTAGCACTTATTACGGATGGTCGTTTTTCGGGAGGCACCCACGGATTTGTAGTAGGTCATATAACACCTGAAGCCCATACCGGTGGACTTATCGCCCTAGTGCAAGATGGTGATATTATCTCCATAGATGCCGTAAATAATATTCTTGAACTCAAGGTTTCAAAAGAAGAGATTGTCCGCAGAAAAGGAAGCTGGGTTCAGCGGGAATGTCCAGTAAAAAACGGCGTACTGTATAAATATGCTAAGTCAGTATCAACAGCCTCGAAAGGATGTATCACGGACTTATAGTTGTTGCAATAGGAATGGCTGCCTAGTATTCAAATAGATAGTTATAAGAATGATTAATTCCTAATGAGGGAGCGCCAAAGCTCTATACCCTATAACAAAGGAGTTAGAATAAAAGTAAAAGGTAAAAAGCAAAAATGAATGAACATAAAAAAATAACTGGTGCTGAGGCGCTGCTCAAAGCATTAGTAAACGAGCAGGTAGAAACCATATTCGGGTATCCCGGTGGTGCGATAATGCCTATATATGACGCACTATATGATTTTGCCGATCGAGTAAACCATATATTAGTACGACATGAGCAAGGTGCCATACACGCAGCGCAGGGTTATGCAAGAGCGTCAGGACGTCCAGGGGTAGTATTTGCAACTTCAGGTCCAGGGGCTACAAATCTAATAACTGGACTAGCTGATGCGCTTATAGATTCCACACCTTTAGTATGCATTACTGGTCAGGTCGCCTCCACATTATTAGGTACGGATGCCTTTCAGGAAACCGATGTCATAGGTATTTCTATGCCTATAACAAAGTGGAACTACCAGATTACCAAGGCCACTGAGATCCTAGAAGTAATTGCAAAAGCTTTTTATATTGCTACATCAGGTAGGCCAGGTCCAGTACTTATTGATATTACCAAAGACGCCCAATTTGGCTTAACTAATTATGTGGACTCGAGATGTACCGATATTAGAAGCTATACCCCCATACCAGAGATTGAAATGCCTCTTATAGCAGAAGCAGCAGCGCTAATCAATGAGGCAAAAAAACCTTTTTTATTGGTTGGGCAAGGGATAATCCTATCTGGAGCTGAACAATTGCTCCTAGAGTTTGTAGAAAAGTCAGGAGTTCCACTCGCCTCTACCCTACTTGGGTTAGGCGGATTCCCACAATCACACGAACAGTATGTAGGTTACTTAGGCATGCATGGTGACTATGCACCTAATATAAAAACAAATGAATGTGACCTACTGATCGCAATAGGAATGAGATTTGATGACCGAGTTACCGGTGATGTGACCCGTTATGCAAAACAGGCAAAGATAATCCATATTGATATTGATGCCGCGGAACTAAATAAAATCATCAAAGCAAATATTGCTATACACGCCGATGCTAAGATGGCATTAGAAAAGCTATTGCCACTGGTATCGAAGGGGCAGCACAAGGGCTGGATACAAGCCTTCAAAGAAGCAAAGAAAATAGAATTAGATACGCTGGCAATAAGTGAGAAAGCGGTAGGTAGTGATGAGATTAAAATGCATGAGGTGATAAAATTATTATCGGATCTTGCTGCGGAGGACACAATCATTGTTACTGATGTGGGCCAGCACCAGATGATGACATCGAGGTATTATAAGTATGAGCAATCAAAAACTAATATAACCTCCGGTGGATTAGGCACAATGGGATTTGCTCTACCAGCAGCCATAGGTGCTAAACTTGGTCAGCCTAATAAGCAAGTGATAGCCATCATAGGGGATGGTGGATTTCAAATGACCGTGCAAGAACTAGGCACTATATTGCAAAGCAAGGTAGATGTTAAAATCCTTATTCTAAATAATAAGTTCCTTGGGATGGTAAGGCAATGGCAACAATTGTTTTTTGATAAAAGATATTCATTTACTGAAATGACTAATCCCGATTTTATTATGCTCGCTCAAGCTTATAGTATTAATGCCCAAAAAGTAGAACATAAGCAGGATCTAATAACTGGATTAAAAGTTATGCTAGAAAGTAGTTCAGCGTTCTTACTAGAGGTGGTAGTAGCCAAAGAGGAAAATGTGTTTCCCATGATTCCCACAGGTGCTTCAGTATCAGATGTACGGTTGTCATAAATCAAAAGATTAAAGTATTATAAGGTGTCCCGGATCATTAGAATAGCAAGTCGCAAGACTAATAACCAAGAATTGCTGAAAGATTGAAGTAGTAAAATTCACTTGCTAGATAAGATCTTATGGAGGATAGAGTTAGTCAATATTTTATTCTTATCCTGTAACTTGTATTTTCAATCGTCAATTATAAAAGCAAGCCTAAAATATGGATTAACATCCTAGCTTATAGGAATAATAGATCCTAAAATTCAAAAGTAATTTTAATAGTATAATCAAAACGTATCATAACAAAAAAAATGGAAAGATTATTTACCATATCAGCATTTACCGAAAATAGGATAGGAATGCTCAATAGGATTACCATCATATTCACTAGAAGGCATATTAACATAGAAAGTATTACCGCTTCCGAATCAGAGGTAAAAGATGTGTATCGATACACAATAGTCGTCAAGACTAGTTTAGAACAAGTAAAAAAGGTCATTGGACAGATTGAAAAACTAGTGGAGGTTCTTAAAGCATTTGTACACGAAGATTCTGAGATAGTACATCAGGAAATAGCGCTGTATAAAATTAGAACCGAGGCACTTACAAATGGAGATGTAGAAAAAGTTATAAGGGAAAATCATGCTAGGATTCTCACGGTGGATCCACAGTTTATGGTAATTGAAAAAACAGGGCATGAGCAAGACACTCAGCTGTTGTTCGACAATCTCAAGCCTTTTGGTATTTTAGAGTTTGCCCGATCGGGTAGGGTTGCTATCACTAAAGGTATTGTGGAGTTGAGTTCATATCTCAAAGATATGGGTTAGTAAATAGGACTTGCTAAATAACTCAAAAGTTTGCGATTATGGCGATGCCTGCGGCCCAGGTTACTTGCAACTTTATTTTAGCCATAGGTAGCAAGAATCTGCGCTATGGCTTGATTACTTGTGGAATAATAATATTTTCTATTGGCAACAAGAATCTGCGCTTGCGCTTGATTTTTCGCTTATACTCCTCGCTACTTGCTGAATAGTTTATTTTCAATGGCAAGCAAGAATCTTCGCTATCGCTTGATTTGTGCCTCGCTGTGGGCTTACTTGCGAATTTGTTATTTTTCTAATGGCAACAAGAACCTGCGCTATCGCTTGGTTTGCTGCGATCCCTATCGCGAATACAACTTGAAAGAGCACTGTGCAAGAGAAGACATTTCATATTTATGATGCAAGCTTTTTTGCTAAAAAGCAGAAATTATTGTGCATTTCCTTTGCACTTGCATATTCCATAATCGTTTAGTATAAATGAATTCAGAGTTATTTAGCAAGCCCTAAATAGCCCAATAGAATCTATGTAATACACTATAATAAGGAACAATCAAGTATGGCCTCTGATAAATAAAAAATACTTTTTTGAGGCTTAAATACAATTGTCATTAAGTCGTGTTTATGCAAGATGAATGCTAACAAGATAACAGCGGTAATAGGTTGTGATTATTGATTGCATAATGTATGCAAAACAATGAGGAAATGGCTAAACTAATAATGCTTTATATAGATTACCTCTTCATTGGGTTTTTTCATGAGATAATTTTCTCTAGCGAATTCTTCCAATTTTTTAGAGTCTTGTAATAAGGCTTCTTTCTCAGATTGTACGATCTGCATTTCTTTTACAAGCTCGCGTTTTTTTGCTGCTAGCTTGTGAACATCCCTGTTTTCAAAAAAGAGAGAAAGTACGGAATTACCATCAAAAAATATTAACCATATTATGAATGTGCCACCGATCAATAGATACCTATTGCGCCAAGAGGGAGGGATAAATTTTATCTTGTCCTGCCAAAAAGATTTTGAAAATAAAGGCTGAATAGGGATATTCATGCTGCAAATTTATACAAAATTATTCTTTCATAAGGAAATAGTTGTAAAAACAATCTATCAATTAGTCAGCATATGTACTGTCAATGCGGGATACAGCACGCCACACATAATACCTGTGTGATGAAAGTTCATTGTCGAATGGAGTAGCTTGTAATTTAGACACTAGATTCTAGACGCTGGACATTGGACTTAGTGCAGTTCTTGCAACCAACATCAGTGTCGTAATTCGCTCTAACTAGACGCTGGACACTAGATAATGGACACTAGACTTAGTGCAGTTGCTTCAACTAGATTCAATGTCGTAAATCTTGAATCATAAATCTTGAATCGCGCAGCCAGCGATAGGGATAGGAGGGGTTTGTACTGAGGTGGCGGGCTTTCATCAGCTTGAGATTAATAAAGCCAAAAGCCCGCCACCTCAGTACCGAAGCGTCAGCGTAGCCCTGTATAGCCCGGGCCGGAGGCATCGCCATAGAATTGATTTATGCTATTATACAATAAATTATTCTTAACTCATAGCTAGTGAAAGGTCTATCGTAAGAGATAATGAATCAGTCATATTATGCTAAATAATGAGAAACTAAAACGATTCATTATTTTTGCAATAGAAGAAAGAAATTATCAGTAATAAACAATAATCTTGCGATTTATATGTCGATATATATAAGACCGTATATAGCTGAGGATGTTCAATACTTAGCAAAATGGAATTTGGGCCCACAAGAATGGAAAAAATGGGATGCGCCATACTTTGCTAAACTGGATGATGAGGAAATGGCGAAAAAAATAGATCTATTATCAGAGGCTATAGAAAATGATGAATTACAGACCTTCGATATGAACAAAGTCATCGCCTTAACTAAAAATAATCAAATGATCGGCGATGTTAGTTGGTATTGGCTAGATGAGACTCCTTGGCCTGCCATAGGGATATGTATATATGATCCCAAAAACTGGGGTAAGGGTTATGCCACTGAAGCCATCGCATTATGGACTAAAATGGTATTTGCTCAACTGCCTGATATATGGCGGATCGATATGGCTACTTGGTCAGGCAACGTAGGTATGATGAAGGTTGCTGAGAAGGTGGGTTATACGCTCGAGGGCAGGTTTCGAAAGGCGAGAATCGTAGATAATAAATATTATGATTCCCTTCGATATGGTATCTTGCGAGAGGATTTAGGGCTTTAGGCATGTAACTAATAAAGTTGGTTTAACACTATTTAGCAGGTTGAGTAATATCTTATTGCAACATAAGCAATAAGGGCACAGTCTTTATTAGCATTATATTTCACAAATTTTTAAATCATTTTTTCAATGAACAGCACAAATAATATATGGGATTTTATTAAAAATTCCATAACCATTAAATTGTTTATAATATTTATTCTCATACTATTATTATTGATCCCCAATGGATTTATAAGTCGATTGATATATGAGCGTGAGTCTGCACAAACCAATGCCAAGGCAGAGGTCAATGAAAAGTGGGGTGCTGATCAATTAGTGAGCGGACCTATTATTTCGATTCCGTATAAGATGGATGCAATTAGCAATCAAGGTGTTAAAATTACTACTGAACATTTAGCACATTTTTTACCACAATCACTGAAGATAGATGCAAGTATAGATCCCGAGATTCGACGTAGAGGGATATATGAAATTCCGCTGTATAAATCAGTGCTTAAGATTAATGGAGTGCTTACGAAGCCTGACTTTGAAGCATTGAAGATAGATCCTGCAAGGGTTTTATGGGACAAGGCGATTATCTATGTAGGGATCAAGGATGTAAAGGGTCTCACCGAACTGGTAACTCTCAAGACAGGTACTGAATCACTCAATTTAGGAAGTGGCATACCTGCTGGCATGTTGTATGCTAGTGGTCTTAATACGCCATTGCCAAAAGGGTTTTTTGATGGGGTAAATGAAAAGAGTTTTGAAATATTATTGCACCTCAATGGCAGTGAAAGACTCAACTTTGAACCCATAGGATCGCAAACTGAAGTCAATATGCAATCCTCCTGGAAAGATCCAAAATTCTCAGGAAACTTTATTACTACAACTAATGAGATTAACGAAACTGGTTTTAAAGCAAGTTGGAAAATATTAAGTCTCAATAGAAATTATCCACAGCAGTGGGCTGACACATCCTATGCCATAGGTGGTTCGGATTTTGGAGTCGATTTGTTTATGCCAGTAGATGAGTATGTAAAGACGAGCAGATCAGTACAGTATGCTATTATGTTTATATTCCTCACATTTTTAGTGTTTTTATTTACTGAGTTGATGCAAAAAAGGCGCATACATCCTATACAATATTTGATGGTAGGGAGTGCCTTGTGTTTGTTTTACCTATTAGAATTATCCTTATCAGAACATTTGCCATTTAATACAGCATATATCATCGCGGCTGCCGCCATTATAATCTTAATAAGTGGCTATACATGGTTGATTACAAAACAAACACGTATCACAATGATATTAGGGAGCTTATTAGTAGCCCTATATGGGTTCTTATACACCTTGCTCATACAAGAAGATTATGCATTATTAGTAGGCAGTATAGGACTATTCATTATACTCGCTGCCATTATGTATATATCACGAAATATTAGGTGGTATGCTGACCCTGCAAATGAGTGATGAATGAATTACTAGGTTAGGAAAAAGTGGTGCTAGTAGCAAAAACAATATCGATATACAATATTAGTTGTGTACATAGCAACAAGCAAATCAAGTACAGGTATAGTAAATGGCAGTTAAAGCTTACCCAATAATTATACGGGGTGCGCTATGATTCGAGATCATTGTTAGACAATGTACTAGCTGGTTCTAATAGCATGCGATTATGGCGATGCCTAAAGGCCCGGGCTGCTCCAGGCTACACTTCGCTCCGGTCTTATACGCTGACTCCCACTTGATCCTAAATTTATTTGTAACTGGGTCAGGAGTACTCTGGATATCAAATAGCTTAACGAAAGGAGTCTGCGTATAAGACTAAACCATTCCGCATCCCTATCGCGAATACAACTTAGTAGTCTTATCAAG
>CAYZQX010000080.1:0-12212 GCA_964480615.1 uncultured Chitinophagales bacterium
AGTAAGCCCACAGCGAGGCACAAATCGAGCGATAGCGAAGATTCTTGCTTGCCATAGAAAATAAACTATTCAGCAAGTAGCGAGGACTTGTAGATGAAACCAAGCGTAGGCGAAGGTTCTTGCTACCTCTAAAAATCAAATAATAGCAAGCAATCAAACTACAGTTACGATATAGTGAAGCAAAGCGGAACTATAAAAAGATGCGGTGCAGATTCTGGCTCGCCAAAAGCAATCAATAAGCCAGAAATAGCCCGGGCTGCAGGCATCGCCAAAATCGCATACTTATGAGTTATTTAGTAAGCCCTATGTACTACAGGACAACTGATAAATCAGGCTTTATCAATCGGATTGATGAATACAAATTGAAAGCTTTTGTTGCAATTATGCGCACAGTGTTAGCAGTATAAAATTGCCAATGCTAAGATTCAAAACCATCACTAATATAAAGTTCGATCAGTTATGGGCAAGTCAAAAAAAATTGCTAGCTGCGACTATAATTTGGGGCTTCTTTGGTTATCACAATATCATGTGGATGATTTTCTGTAATACTAGCGCCTGATATTTTTACAAATTTTGCTTGCTTCAGTGATTCTATATCTTTAGCACCACAATAGCCCATACCCGCTCTTAGCCCTCCTATGTATTGTTGCATCACTTCGGAAAGCTTGCCTTTGAATGGAACTCGGCCTACGATGCCTTCTGGTACAAGTTTTTTAATATCATCTTCAGCATCTTGAAAATATCGATCTTTAGATCCGTCTTGCATGGCTTCTAGGCTTCCCATACCTCGGTAGGACTTAAATTTTCTTCCTTCATATATGATGGTTTCTCCAGGGCTTTCTTCGACCCCAGCAAATAGGGAGCCTGCCATGATCACATCGGCACCTGCTGCTATAGCTTTTACAAGATCACCGCTGAAGCGAATGCCACCATCGCTAATAATTGAGATTCCTGATCCCTTGATGGCTGCTGCCACATCCATAATAGCGCTTAGTTGGGGCATGCCTACTCCTGCGATCACACGTGTTGTGCATATAGATCCTGGTCCTATTCCCACTTTTACGCCATCGACACCAGCATCGGCAAGCGCTTTTGCTGCTTGTCCAGTAGCTATATTTCCACCTATTAAAGAAATATTGCCATACACATTTCTCAATTCTTTGATTTGTTCTAGCACACCTTTGGAGTGGCCATGGGCTGTATCAACTATTATGACATCAGCACCTACAGCAATGAGTGCGGCTACTCGATCGAGTGTATCTTTTGTAACGCCCACTGCTGCTCCCACTCTTAAGCGGCCATACTGATCCTTGCAGGCAAGTGGATGACTCTGTAATCGCAATATGTCTTTATAAGTTATTAATCCTACTAATACGCCATCGCTCGCTACTACTGGCAATTTTTCGATCTTGTATTTTTTAAGGATGGACTCCGCTTTATCCAGTGTCGTTCCAGCAGGAGCGGTAATCAAATTTTCTTTAGTCATTTTTTCACTGACCAGGCTGGCATGGTCATCTTCAAAGCGAAGATCTCTGTTGGTAATAATTCCAAGTAATTTTTTTTCATTGTCTATGATGGGGATTCCGCCTATTTTGTTTTCCTGCATGATAAGTTTAGCCTCGCGGATAGTTGCATTTACAGTAAGGGTTATGGGATCTATGATCATACCACTTTCTGACCTTTTGACTTTGCGTACCTCTTCGGCTTGCTTGCGGATAGTCATGTTCTTATGTAGTATGCCCATGCCCCCCATACGAGCCATAGCAATGGCCATATCGGATTCAGTAACGGTGTCCATAGCTGCGGATAGGATAGGGACATTAAGCCTTATTGAGGAGGTAAGTAGGCTGGACGTATTGACCTCTCTTGGGAGGGTCTCGGAATAAGCAGGAACTAACAGTACATCATCGAATGTGTAAGTCTCACTGATGATTTTATGGTTTGATGCGTTAGGAGAAAAATAGGATTCCATAGGCAAAATTAATGCAAAATAGCCTATTAGCACAATAATATTTTTCAAATAGCAAGATTATTGCTATTTTTCGCCGCTGATGATTATTTATAATGTAACAATAAAGGTGGATAACTCAATCCACCAAGACTGGTTCAAATGGATGCTTTCTACGCATATTCCTGAAGTGATGAATACGGGCATGTTTCAAAGCCATAGATTCTGTAAATTATTAGATCAGGATGAGTCTGATGGTGTAACCTATGCTATTCAATACTTTGCTGAAAATATTGAGAAGATATTTACCTATCAAGAAAAATATGCGCCTAGCCTCCAGAAGGCCCATACCGATCGGTATAAAAGTCAATTTGTGGTATTTAGAACTTTGTTGAAAGTTATAGAGTAGTCATTTTTTTTATTGCCTCGAAGAGCTCTCCAATACGTTTTATATAAGCGAGTTCTTTCATTTTCTCTCTGGCCTCGACCACTGGGATTCCGAAATATTGTTTATTACCTTCTAATGAGCCAGGTACTCCAGACTTGGCTAAGATTACGGCATTGTCGCCTATTTCGAGGTCCTTTGATATACCAACTTGACCCCATATACTAACGTTATTTCCAATTTTTACTTTCCCGGCTATGCCTACTTGGGCTGCTAATAAACAATTTTTTCCAAGTACAGTACCATGTCCTATGTGGATTAAGTTGTCCATCTTTGTTCCAGCACCTATAATAGTATCTCCTGAAACACCCTTGTCAATGGTACAATTATTTCCTATCTCCACATCGTTTTCTATGATGACACGACCGCAAGAGTTTAACCTCGTATAGCCTTCTTGCTTGCGCTTATAATAAAAAGCGTCACCGCCTATCACAGTGTTGGCATGTATGATCACATTATCACCTATTATTGTGTCTTTGTATATCGATACATTAGCATGTATAATGCAATTATTACCTATGATTACATTGCGACCAATATATACATTAGGCTGGATTACTGATCCTTGCCCGATTATAAGATCCTCAGCAATGGCCTGAGTATCAGGAATAAAATATTTGTATTTTTCTACCAGTCGATTGTAATCGTCAAAAGGGCTGGGTGAAATAATAATGGTTTTGTTATGTTCAATACCTTCTGGCAATGAATCTAATATGATTAAGCTAGCATCGGAATTTAATGCTCTTTTATAATACTTAGGATTATCCGAAAATGTAATATCACCTGGTGTTACTTTATGTATTTCGTTAATACCATCAATCAATAAATTTTCATCGCCAAGTAAATTACGACCAAGCATTTCAGCTATTTGGCCAGCAGGGATCACTTTTTTTAATTTCATAAAGGGGCTAAAGATAATAATTAAAAAAAAAAGGCGAGCCATTACTAGCTCGCCTTTGCAATTATATGATAATTATCATTCTTTTATGAATCGTGCAACTTGATTTTGCTGGGCATTGGTCAATAGAAGGAAGTAGGTTCCATTACTCAAATGCTGAATATTCACAGATTTAGAATGAACCCCAGGCGCGTCGGACCAAGAGCCGTTGTGAATTAATCGACCACTGATGTCCACTATCTGATATTGCGTAATTCCCGTTTCGATAGTCGAATAGCTTACAGTTATTGCATCTTGGGCTGGTATAGGCATAATCGAGATGTGATTGAAGGCCATATCCTTTCTTTCTAATGCAATTACTTCAGAATACTGATATTCTCCATCTAATGAGACTATCTTCAATCTATAATAAGTAATTCCGTTGGCTGCCATTTTGTCGAGCTGCGCATACTCAATAACGGTATTGCTATTATTATGCCCTTCAACTACTTGGAATGATTCAAAATTTTGGCCATCGTAGGACTTTTCTAATTCAAAATGATGATTGTTTTCTTCTGAACCAGTAGCCCATAAAAGAAGATTCCCTTCTGGTAATACTTCCCCTTTAAAAGATATCAAATTCACTGGCGTTACAAGACATTCAATGTATCCGCGCACTAATTCTTTAGTGCAGCTAGGATGATCAACTACAGTTACAGTATAGGTAAATCCTTCAGGATTAGGACTAGGGAAAGGTCCATCTGTAAATGACCCATCTACTATACCATTATAACCTATAGTACTTGTTATTGCATACCCATTGTTTCCTGCATCGCCACCACCTATAGCTAATACTACTTCATATTCAGTGTAATCTTCATTACATACAATTACAAAGTTGGCAATAAAATCGTTACAAGGAGAATTCTCTATTACACCAGCATTAATTCCTATTGCGTTATAGCCACTTACTAGTGTGAATCCAATTGAATTGCCAGTGGTAGGATTAACATCACTATTGATTCCGCCAGTGGCACCCTGTATAGTGAATGAATAGCCAGTAGGCAATTGGAAGTTTAAAATATAGCCATCACCAGGGCTAACATTTGCGAAGCTAAAACTTCCGCCACCTGATGTGCTTGTTGTATTTATATTGCCATTAGCTGCAATGAGCGTTACTAGCACTCCATCCAGTCCAGGTTCCCCATTGTTTTGTAAGCCATCTTCATTCTCATCGATAAATACAATGGAACTCAATGATGCCCCACCAGCGGCACAGCCTTGTGATAATAAGCCAGAACTTACATTACAACTAGCATCACCAATATAAGACACTGTAACTACTACAGAACTTCCCACAGCAAAAGGTCCCACTATATTACTTCCTTGTACCGCATTAACTGTAACTGAGTTGAGCGTATTGCTTATGCTATAAGCACCATTGCCACCGCTAATCGATGCATTTACAATGTACTCACTTGCACTAATACAACTAGTACTGAAGTTTACATTTGGTGCAGTGCATGCAGCCTCACAGTTGATTACTGTGATCGTTGAAGTCGAACTTGCATCAGGACACACCAAACCAATTAGGTCAGGATTTATAACGGTATAGGTTAAAGTATAATTTCCAGCGGATTCACCTGTAGTATATAATATACCATTGATTACATTGCCTGCATTCGTAGTAAAACTACCACCTGCTGTGGCACTGCCACTTAATAGCGTGGATAAGTTAACTGCGGTAGGATAATTCCCTCCACTGGCATTACAAAGAGTCACAGAAGAAAGCGTGCCAGCACTAACTGTTCCGCAAGAAGGGGTTGAGCAATCATCGCTATTACAACCAGTAGAGGAGATACTCAAGGAGGTTAGCCCAGCATTATTGTTAAAGCTTGCACTAAATCCTTGATTATCCATAGTAAAGAAATTTAATATATAGATACCTGATCCAGTGGCTGTTTCAGTTGCTACAACATTGCTAAGTGGTGTACCCGATGCATCGTATAATCCTGTGCTACCATTGCTCAATGTCCATACTTGACCTGAAGGTCCAGTAATTGTAATTTGCTCGCCGAACATACCTGTGCTTTCATTATAGGTATCACAACTGCAAGGATCTGAAATAGATATCTCAGGAGCTGTTACATTGCAATCCATAATAGTAAACTCAGTACTTGTGCTGTTGTCAGGACATACAGTGCCATCGGCTAAATCGGGATTGACAATTGTATAAGTCATAGTATAAGTGCCAGGTGCTGCGCCTAATCCATTGACCATGCTGCCATCGATATATGCACCATTAATGGAATATGAACCACCTGAATTATAAGCATTATGAATTTCATACAAGCTAACGGTTGCATAATATTGACCGCCATCGGTATTGCATAGAATAAATGGTTGCAATGACCCCGCACTTAGATCAGTACAGCCCGCAGGGAAACAATCTAAGCTTAAAACTGGCGAGGTTACATTACATCCGTTGCCACCTGAATGATGAACTGTCAACAAAACATTTTGATCATTGAGGAATGGTCCTACTAGTGTATTAGCACTTGTAACATTGATAACGGAACCGTTTATGTTATTAGTAATTGTATAATTGCCATTGCCACCAACAATATTTGTCAATATATGGAAGCCGCTTGTTCCATTACACTGTGTGGTAAATGTGACAGTGGGAGCTATACAAGGTATGGTACAATTGTTTGATAAATTGATTGAGGAAATTGCACAATCACTATTTTGATTACCAGTTAATGTAAGCGTTAAATTGCTATTATTAGGGAATGGACCCACCTGAACGGATCCCAATGAACTAATTAATGAAGTGTTGGTATTCAAATTATTAGTGAGGGTATAAGAGCTGTTTCCGCTTCCTAGATTCGTAACATTGACTGTAGCATAATAACCTGTTGTCGTTCCAGTCACACAAGATGTGCTAAAACTTGCTGATGGTGGATTGCATACGATAGGGGCACAGTTATTGGATAAAGTATTACTAGAAATGCCACAAGATGATAATGTATTTCCAGTGAGTGATACAACTACGCTTGAACCATTTGCAAAAGGACCTATTTGTGTAGTTCCAATACCTGCAATTGTGCTTGTACTGGTATTCAAATTATTAGATACAGTATAGCTACTGTTGCCAGTACCCATACTAGTTGTGTTGATGTTTACAAAATAGCCTGTTGTATTGCCAGTATTGCAAGTAGTTGAAAAACTTGCAGTCGGATTCGTACAGGTAGGGTTGGTGCAGTTCGATGATAACGAGTTGCTCGTCACAGTACAAGTGCTTAGTGTAGTTCCTGTAAGGGTGATTACAACACTTGAACCATTTGCAAAAGGACCTATTTGTGTAGTTCCAACACCTGCAATTGTGCTTGTACTGGTATTCAAATTATTAGATACAGTATAGCTACTGTTGCCAGTACCCATACTAGTTGTGTTGATGTTTACAAAATAGCCTGTTGTATTGCCAGTATTGCAAGTAGTTGAAAAACTTGCAGTCGGATTCGTACAGGTAGGCACTGCACAGTCGTTAGTTAATAATAAGCTAGTCTGTCCACAAGTAGGATCGGTATTTCCAGTAATTGTAATAGTTACATTGGAACCATTAGCAAATGGTCCTACTTGTGTGGTACCAATACTTGAGATGGTGCTAGTAGAAGTATTTAAACTATTGGTAACAGTATAACTGCTGTTGCCAGTACCTAAACTTGTGGCATTTATGTCCACAAAAAATCCAGTAGTATTGCCAGTATTACATACACTTGTAAAACTTGCAATTGGCGAGGTACAAGTCGCTGAGCAATCTGCCACAGTAACACATTGTGGTACGATCGTGTAGTCAAGACATAAGCCCTGTGGAGGGCATTGTATGGTAACGCCTGGAATAGGTTGTGTGCCACAAAGACCAGATAGGCCACCCAATAAGCTTGGTACATCCTTAGCAGGTAATAAGCCTGAGACTAATGCGCTGGACAACACAGCATTCAGTATCACAGGCAAGTCAGAACCTGCAGGTACTCCTAGTACCGATCCTATTAATGGATTCAATGTAAGGAATTGATTTACTACATCTTGATCATAGATAACTCCATAAAAACAACGACCTTCGCCTATAGACAACGGTGTGCCAGAAATCGTTCCGTCGACTGTCATATAGTAATCAGAACCCAATTCTGTGAATCCAAGAATTTTTCCTTGAGGGGCAGTACCTCCATCATTATCATTTGGATCGGTAACAATGATATCATAATTCATACTTACTGCTCCAGGATATTCAGCATCGGTTGGCATGGAAAGATTGACAGCCACAGGTGCATCGGAAGTACAAGCTATATCAGAAACCCCAGTGAAATGCCCAGCTACAGCAGGACAGGTACAATCTTTCTCTATAACATTGTATTGTACTATGCATCCTGGCTCATCCACACCAGTTACTGTAATTGAAACAACTTGTGTGCCATCCACATAAGTAAATGGACCTAATTGATAGCTACCTACTGCATTCGCGGTAAGTGATTGTGCAGTCGCTGAATTAGTAATCGTATAGGCACTATTCCCTGCTCCAAAATCATTGATATATAGATCAATGTAATATTCACCAGCTATAGGAGTAGGCGAGCAATTAGCTGTAGCATAGCCGCTTGGTGAGGTACAACCACAACTTACGACATCCACACAATAAGGATTTTCAGAATAATCAAAACACAATGCATTTGGCGGACAAGTTACAAGTCCGCATAAGGTGTTTAATCCAGCAAGGGCATCTCCTATCGACGCATTTCCAATTTGTGCAGCAACAACTGGATTGGCAAAAATTTCAG
The DNA here is from genome assembly GCA_964480615.1 of uncultured Chitinophagales bacterium. Lineage (GTDB taxonomy): Bacteria > Bacteroidota > Bacteroidia > Chitinophagales > UBA2359 > CAYZQX01. The sequence continues at coordinate 8,109 of CAYZQX010000080.1, forward strand.
GGAGGGTAGCACCGCAAGGTATTCCCAGTCCAGCTAACAATACATTTGCAGGATTACACGTAAGCTCATCAACCCATCCTTGGTCGTATGTGAATGCAGTAAAGCATCTATGATCTCCAACTGCGAGTGTCGAGAAATCGTAAGAACCATCTTGGCTGAATCCTTCGATCGCCTCTGGAGTTAATGGGTCATTATCGTGATCCCAGGTTACTACAAAGTAATAGGCAGAAAGCGTAGCATCCGCATTTGAAGGTATATAGTCTGGAGGAATTGTATTAGCGATTAACTGCTCGCCTTCACAGATTGTTGCAGGAGGTGCTATAACTGTTCCTATGTAAGCAAAACAATCGGATATGCAATCAACAGTACCTGTGAGTTCAGTTTGTAAACAACCGTAACTATCGGATACTATTACAGAATAATTTCCACCTTCTGCTATTTGTTCTCCATTCGTATTTGTAGAACTAACATCTATAACATAACCTGCTCCTGAACCTCCTACTGCTGTAGTTAGATCTACTAATAAGGCATCAGTTGCACAATCATAAGTAGCTGTGGCTCCTGTAACAGGTTCATATACTTGTAGGCTTACTGATCCAGTAATACTGCAGTTATCTGTATTTGTAACTACAAACCAGAATGTCACGATGTCGTTGTTATTTACTATTACAGCGGTAGGATCTGCAATTATTACACCGCCATTTGTCGGATTATCATCGTACCATACAAAACTATTGTTAAGAGATATGTCCGCTTCAAGATCAACTAAGTTGTATGGGCCTGAGTTGGCGCAATATATTACAGGGGATATGTCAGTAAGTATAGGAGTAGGTAAGAAAGGTACACTAAAACTTGTGGTTGAAGAACAGCTTGTTGCATCGTCAGTAAACACCGCCCAATAGGTATTAGGATTAGCTGGAGTTACCAAAATATTTCCATCCACATCAGTTGTAAGAGGTGCTGAACCAGCAAGAGCAGGATCAGTATTATACCACTCAAAACTTCCAGTTGCGCCTGTAATTGAAGCCTCTAAATCAGTTAAGTCTATAGAGTCTCCAAAACAAATTGAAGTAGGTGTAGGTGTGGCAATTATAGGAGGATCATTAACAGTGATGGTAATACTTGAATTGTTAGTACATCCAGTTGTTGCATCGGTAAACTGTACATAATAGGTTGCGCCATTATCACCTATTTCCACAAGTCCTAAATTTGTATTGCTAATTACTGTGCCAGCAGGTATTCCAAATGGATCACCATCATACCAAGTCCAAGTACCAGGGTTTGGATTTAATGCTGCTTGGTAGTCCGCTAAATCAAGTAAGTTGCCAGTACAAAGTTGTGGTGTTACAGTGAATAAAATCGGTAATGAATTGTAGTTAGCAGGAAAACAAATTTGTTCTGAACATCCAGTACTTGCTTGCGTAAATAATGCACAATAAATCTCTGACCCAAGAGGTACTACATTCGTAGCATCTGTTAACAATGCACCATTCGTTTCGGGATTGCCTATGTACCATTCAAAACTTCCTGTTAGACCAGTAATCATGGACTCAGTAGCAACGAAATCAACAGACTCGCCAGGACATATAGGTGCTAATGTAGGTTCAGTCAATGCGGGTGATTGATTGACTACTAAATTAATACATTGACTATTGGAATTACAAGCCAATGTTTCGCAGAACTTATAACTCACACAATACTGCGTGGTCGAGGCAGGACTTACGATTGTGGAAGTTAGTGGCGTGCCATTTTGTGACCATTCAAATTCACCAGTCGTTCCTGAGATTATTGATGGGTTCAATGATGCAAGATCCAGTGATTCACCAGCACAAATAGGGCTAGGTGCTGTAGGTGCACTAATTGTGCCATTAGGCAATATTTTTACTGCAACAGATTGACCTACAGCATTACAAGAAGGACATACAGTGGGGAAGTTGAATGTGCCTGCATTCGTCATTGTAGCCGATGCTTGATAAGAGAAATCTGAAGCAGTACCTACTGGAATAAATCCTCCTGTAAAACATGCATTGACTGCTAATAAGTTAATTGTTCTGTTAGGGTCGCTCGTCCAACCTGTTTGTACATAATTACCTTGGCTACCACTAGTACAAGTCGATGGGTCAAAAAGACAGGTTCCATCCATACCATCACCATGCGATCCATGGTTGCCATTCCCATAGTTGATGTTGCCAAATGGTGAAGTAATTCCTGCACCAGTATTAGCAAGCGTTATGCCCAATACAGTTGCAGGATCGGCGAATAAATCGCATCCATCACATTCCTCATCAATCACGCATAAGTTAATAGTGTAATTACTCAATCCTTCACAATAAGCTAGACCACTTATTAGTATGTTTCCAGAATACAAGCCAGGTACGGAAGAGCTAGGATTGAGTATGTTAATATCTAGTGCAGGTACCGTAACATATTGATTTGGAAAATTAAATGTACTATTACTAGCAGTAATGTCTGAGAAGGAAACAAATGGTGTGAAATAATATACATCACCACAACCAGCCGTAGGCGCAGGTAATACCCCACCATTATTAGTAAATACCTCAGCAGGATTAATTGATCCAGGACTAGCATAAGGTCCTAGTATCGTAACATCGGCTTTAGCAAGTAGATCAGCTGTATTAGTAACGTTTACGATAGGTTGTGTAGAGACTGCAAGACCTACTTCAAAGCCCTGTCTTACTACTAATGAGTTTACACTGCTGATATTAAAGTTCTCACCCCAGCATACCTCAGTAGCTGTACTTGTAGCGTTGCCTGGATTCTCACTGCACTGTGGGCATCCCACAACTACTGTTCCAGTGGTAGTACAACTTGCTGGTGCACCTATCACGGCTGCTGTATAATTAATTGTGGTTGTAGTTCCAGCACTTGGGCTTGTAGCACCTCCATTTGATAAGCTTAATGTGCCATCACAATTATCAATTAATACCGCTGAACATTGTTCAGCAATAAAATCAATACCATATTCAGGAGTAGGATAAGCAGTTACTGTTCCATAGTTGATGGTGCTTGTACCTGGTATGCCGCCATTAAGACAAGTAAGCTCTGCAGTGATATTCAGTATTGAAGCACTACATCTTGAAGCGGCAAGTGCCAATAAATTATATGGATTGGTATTGCCCCCTGGAGCAGGAACACCATCTACATACCACTGAATAGTATAATCCGTATTTATTACCCCTTGATCGACAGTAGCTGTTAAGGTGAATAGATCGCCAGAACATACCATCGCATCAATACCGGTGGGACCAGTAAGCGAAGGGCAAGCAATGCATACCTCATTAAAATTTCCTAAGTTCTGATTACAGCCTGGATCGGCGGGATTAATCAACTTTATGTTTACTGGATAATTGTTAGGATATGGTCCAAAGGTGATGCCACTCATAGGCGCCACAATGGTTACTGTGCTGCCATCAGAGGGTATGAGATCAAATGATTGTGAATCTCCCATATCAGTAACATCGATCATAATGCTATATGTACCATCCGCATTGCAACTGCTGGTGGCTGTATAGGTAGCTAGTGTGCATGAACTCAAGCAAGTAACTGTAGGATTAACAGTAACACTACATGCGCCACCACTTGACACTGTAAAACTTGATGTAGTTCCATTATCCCCTGAGGTAAAATCAACAGTATCAGATCCAGGAACGCCATTGATGGTGAAGTTAGGGCAAGGAGGATAGGTAACAGTAATTGAGCAACTTGGATCAAGTATGTTTGAAGTGTTGTCTATTAGTATTTGTGCGGGATCTACATTGGGATATTGCGTAACTAATACATGCTGATTGCTAACTACAGTACTCCCGTTATTAGTACAAGTCATATTGAGTGTGTAATCTCTAACGATGGGGTCGCAAGTAGTATTGGTAAGACCACTTATAACTGGATTAGGCAAATTACTTGTTCCACTAATACCAGGTCCAGTCCAGCTATAGGTTACATTAGGTGCACCAGCAGGATTAAGTGTAGCAGTCAGTTGAAAACTTTCATTATTGCAAATTGTTGACTTGTTGCTTTGTGCTGAGATAAAACTAGGGCAACCACCAAACACATTTACAATCACAGGATCTCCACATACTAAAC
>CAYZQX010000081.1:0-12129 GCA_964480615.1 uncultured Chitinophagales bacterium
AAGGATAAACACTAAATAAGCATAAAATTAAAAAAAATATGGAACATAATATATTATACTAAATGAAATCAAGTAACTACTCATTAATCAAGTAGCATTATTGCAAAAACTATCCAGCTCACAAAATTAATAAGAAAAATTAGACAGTAAGAATAAGCGATTAGTATTAAGCCTTTGCCTTTGCTATTAATTATATTATTGTTACCGAACATTGCCTTATCCTATATCCTAATTTCACCTCGGTTAATGTGAAATAGCGATTACAGCTATCTTTGCAAACTTTTATCAGCCACGAAGTATTTTGAATCAATCCTTGTCTCTATCCGTGTATAATATTCCTGTATTTAGGAATTTTCTTTGGGGTCGTTTTCTTATTACCCTAGCATTGCAGTTGCAGTTTGTACTAATCACTTGGTATGTCTATCAACTGACTAAAGACCCTGCTTCCCTGGCTTATATCGGATTTTGTGAGGCAGTACCTGCCATTTCATTAGCGCTTTATGCGGGTCAGTGGGTTGATAAATTAGAGAAGCGCATCGTGTATTTTTATTTTGTATTTTTTAGCCTATTAATTAGCCTTGCTATGATGCTACTAGTATGGCTTAAGGAGACTGGACAAGTGGATAGTCAGTTGTGTGTAAGAGGTTTTTATGTATTGATCTTTTTTTTTGGAGTGATTAGGAGTTTTAGTGCGCCCGCCATAAGCTCTATATGGCCTAAGCTCATACCACCAGATCTATTAGCTAAAGCCGCTGGTGCCAGTAGTACCGTATGGCAAGCAGGTGCTATACTAGGTCCATTATTAGGCGGATTTTTTATTGAGCTATTGGGGGTGTTTTATTCTTTTGGGGTATTAGTATTGATTACGGTTGTATGTCTGGGCTTGGTTTTTCTCTTGCCTAAAATATATGCTCCTGCACAAGCTAATATGGATCATCCGTGGAGGCGTATGAAGGAGGGCCTAGCCTATGTGTATAATAACAAGTTATTATTGGGTACTATGAGTTTAGACCTTTTTTCTGTTTTTTTTGGTGGGGTTACTGCTATACTGCCCATATTTGCTGAAGAGATCCTACAAACAGGAGGATCAGGCTTTGGATTTTTGAGGGCAGCTCCTAGTATGGGCAGCGTGCTCATGTTGCTATGGCTGTCATTTTATCCCACAAGGTCTAAGACGGGTCTGAAATTATTGGTGGCAGTGGGATTATTTGGTCTGAGTACTTTGCTTTTTGGCATTAGCAAGTGGTACTGGTTTAGCTGGTTAATGATGTTTTTTTCGGGCTTATTCGATGGGTTTAGTATTGTAGTTCGTAACATTGTCTCACAACTCAGTACACCAGATAGCATGAGGGGCAGGGTGAGCGCGGTGATCAGTATATTTGTTAGCTCATCGAACGAATTAGGCGCGATGGAAAGTGGATTTGCCGCCAAATGGTTTGGACTAGTGAGATCAGTGGTAGGTGGTTCATTATGCACCATGGGCATCGTAACAGCCATGGGTTACTTCAACAAAGAATTAAGGGATTTTGAATTGAAGAATTTTGAAATGAAAAAGGTTGATTAGGCAATGTATTAATATCAGCGAAATAGGTCAATGGCAGGCAGTGAAATGATGGTTTTGGTAAATGTGGATTAATATTTGCTAAAATATTAGATTGTTGCAATTCTATTATTTTTGAGTGATTGTGATTTCATAAAACATAAACCTATATATGACGGTTAATGACTTACATAAGGAGGCTATGCGCTTTCAAGAATTGGCTATCAAAGCGAGGAAAAACGAATTGCAGGAGGAATCGCTGCGCAATTTTGCCAAGGCATTTGAGTTTGAAAAACAAGCATTTATTTTATTTAACTCACAGTCGCAAGAAGAGCCTACTAGATCTATCTTACTTAAAAGTGTTGCCACTATGGCCTTACAGGCTAATTTATTTAGGGAGGCTGAAAAATATGTGTGTATGGGCTTAGCTGGTGATCCCACTGCAGATATTGCTGAGGAACTAAGGGATTTGTTACAGCAAGCTAACTTTAGCAATCATCTCTTACACACTGGCCATAAATTGCTTGTGGATGAATTGCAACTAAGTCTGGCGGGATCGGAAGTGGGGAATGGATTAATTAAAGGCAATGAGCTTATGAATCGTATCGCAATCATCGAAAAAATTGCCTATAGAACTTCCGACCGCTTACTGCAAAAACCATTTAATGAAAAAGGAAAACCCAATAAAGCCAGTATTTCTCATTTAGAGCCTTATCTTGCTCCTGCTAAGACAGCAGGTTTTGCAGTGATCATAAAATTTGGACAGCCCATCCCACAGCAATCATTCGAGGGGATGGATGTACAGTCTAATATTATTAATGAGCTACTTACCAACTTGCAGCTTATTAATGAAAAAAATTATGATCAGCTTACCACTAATATCCCTGATGATGCATATAGACGTAACTTTATTGCACTTGCTAAACAATTAGCTCCTGATGGTCAGCGGATAACTCAGGTAGGATTCACTACGACGCGGGCTGAAAAAAATCATTCTATTAGCCTAACGAAAGTCAAAGAAGAGATACATATAGAATTAGAGCCTAAGAGCGAACAAAACTCAATAAATTCAACTGCTGAAAAAGTAGAGATTACAGGAATGCTGTCTTTCGCCGATTCTAAAAAAAGCGTCATAAAACTTACCGATGCGAATAATGTTGATTTTCTAATTGATGTACCTATGGGATTACTCTCGGATATTGTAAAGCCCTATTTTGAAGAATCCGTTCTTATACGCGGCACTCATAATGGAAAGAAAATAGAACTGGAAGAAATTGAATCTTATAGCCAGAATAAAGAAGGGTAATGGGATGATATGTATAGGTTATTGCTATACAAGCACTGATTCCAAATAAGCAGGATGCAAAGCGATAAAGCAATGATTAGCCAAAGGTTTCAGACAGTGGGGCACGGTGAAAATAATCCATGTCTTGCAATGAATTTATTGGATGAAATTGTATAACCCTCAACCCAATGCTATTTAAAAATAACGCCCTAAAGCTGTTGTATAATACTATAAATTGAGCTTTAGAATACAGCTATCTGATAGTGTATCCCCTATGGCTAGGGAGGCTGTGGCAGCGGGACTTGGCGCGTTGAGCAGTTGTATGGAGTGTTGGGTCTCTACGATTTTAAAATCATCAATAATATGTCCATCCTTATCCAGTGCGATGGCTCTTACGCCATTGCGGCCCGGCATGAGCTCATCGATTCGGAGACTGGGGATAAGTGGTAAGAGGCTTTTATAAAATGCTTTTTTGGAGATGCTGCGCCATTGTTCTTTCATACCATAGCTTAGATTGTTAGCTACTAGCTTCCAAAAACCACTATAACTCAATGAGGCTTTTACATCAGGCCAACTAAAGTCCGATTTTTGATACCCTTCGCGATGAAAAGCAAATACTGCATTAGGGCCACATTCTATAGATCCATCAATCATTCTAGTAAAATGTACCCCTAAAAATGGAAAGCGAACATCAGGCACAGGGTATATTAAATTTCTTACGCGTTCCTTATTCATTAGCTCATAGTATTCCCCTCTAAATCCTACAATTCTTATTCCCGGATTAATGCCAGCTAGCTCGGCCAGTCGATCACTTTGCGCTCCCCCACAAGCAATCAACCCATCAAAATTTTGCACCTCTGACTGTGCATGCAATTCGTAACCAGTATCGGTCTTTATAATGGCCTGTACTTGTGATAATAACTTCACTTGACCACCATTAGCTATGAATAATTCACTCAATTTATTCGTAACGGTTTTAAAATCAATTATACCAGCACTGGGCACATATATCCCTTTTTTGCCCGCACAATATGGTTCTATTTCTTTGATCGCTTTTTCATCTATTAACTCGATGCCTGGTGTTTTATTTTCTATTCCGTTATGATATATATCTTGCAGTTTGGAATATTCGGAGTTCTTCGTAGCTACAATAATTTTGCCACATAAGTCATAAGGAATTTTATGTTGTGTAGCGAATTGAATCAAAGCTTTGTGTCCTTTGTTGCAATTGATGGCGCGCAAGGAGCCAGGCTTATAGTATATGCCGCTGTGTATTACTCCACTATTGTGCCCTGTTTGATGGAAAGCTAAACCATTCTCTTTTTCATAGACCACAATGGACACCGCTTTATCTTTTAGTTTTTCACTCAGTTGCCAAGCAGTGGCTAATCCCACGATCCCGCCGCCAATGATGGCAATTTTTTTTGTCCCTTCCATCCGACAAATTTAGTTTTATTTATATAGTGAGAATTAATGCTTGATCATTATGGAATATTACATAAGGATTATATGTAGTTGTTTAGTAAGTGTAGATAAATTTGATATAGACACTGGACAATAGACACTAGACTCCGGAAATTAGATACTAGATGTTAGACAGAAATTCCTTGTGATAAAAATTCAGGATCGAAAATCTTGAATCGTTAATTGCTATAATTAGACACTGGACACTAGATAATAGACGCTAGACTTTATATAGTTGCTGTAACAAACATCAGTATCTTAAATCCTAAATCGCGCTAGCCTATCAGTGTCGTAAATCGAAAATCGTGAATCTTGAATCGTGAAAAAGCGATAGGGATAGGAGGGGTTTGTACTGTGGTGGCGGGCTTTCAATTGCTTTGAATTAATAAAGCCGAAAGCCCGCCACTACAGTACCGGAGCGACAGCGCAGCCCTGTATAGCCCGGACCGGAGGTATCGCCGTGGAATAATATATTACTAGCTTAGGTCTTGTATAAAATTAACCCATCTACTTATTCCTAAATGATTTTATACATTTGTACAACTTATGGCCTTATTCGATTCAGCTGCTCAGAATTATGATCAAGAATTTTCACATACACTTGTGGGTCGTGCTATGCGCTGGAGGGTATGGGATTTTTTAGAACGTAAACTGGCACTGAAAGGTGCTCAGAAAACGATACTGGAACTCAATTGTGGTACTGGTGAAGATGCCTTTTACCTATGTGCCATGGGTCATAGAATGATATGTACTGATCTTTCAGCTTCCATGCTCGCCATTACAAATGAAAAAAACAATAATCACCGCGAATTATTATCTACACACATTGTAGATTTAGCTGATCCAAATTTTGATTTTATAAATACAAAAATTGATTTTGTCTTTTCTAATTTTGGTGGTCTTAATTGCTTGGATCAGCAACAGCTCAAAAACTTATCTAGTTCCCTATCTCAAAACCTAGATTCAGGTGCTTATTTTAGTGCAGTGGTAATGCCTAAATATTGCTTAATGGAATCCCTGTATTTTTTACTAAAAGGAAATTGGCGGTCGATATTTAGACGCAATACCGATAAGGCTCTAGCTGTACCAGTATCGGATAATATGGTTGCTACATGGTATTACAGTCCTATGGAATTTAGCCATTTATTTAGCAATGAATTTGTATTTGATGATGTGCGCCCTATTGGTATTGTGTTGCCGCCATCGTATCTAAATCCATTCTTTGAAAAACATCCGCTTATATTTGCATTAGCAAAAAGGATGGAAAATGTATTAGGGCGATTCGCAATATTCGCATCAGTTGCCGACCATTTTATTATTTTGCTTCGCAAAAAGTGAAAATTATACTTACACATAGTTATTTTTTAGAGAATGATCCTAATGAGATGGTCATTATGAAGCCATACCCACCATTAGGTATATTGTCCATATCAGCTTATCTTCATGAACGTGGGATGAAGAACGAACTTTATGACACTACATTTAGCACAAAGTCAAAGCAAAGGGATTACTTGCTAGCACAGGTTCCCGATGTACTCGGTATATATGCCAATCTCATGACCAAAGTGAATGTGATAGAATTGATAAAGTTCATTCACAAGGAGTATGCACTTAGAAATACTAAAATTATTATAGGTGGTCCTGATGTGCGTTACAATATAGAATCTTACTTAGGTGCTGGAGCTGATATATGTGTGATCGGTGAAGGGGAAATATCTTTTTTTGAATTGTGCGAGGCTTATCAAATACCTAATAATCCATGGATTGATCATATACAAGGCATTGCCTATAAGAATATGCACAATGAAATATTTCAATCACCTGAGCGGGAAAAAATTAAGGACGTTGATAGTCTTCCATTTCCTAACCGTGCAGGTATTGATATAGCACGATATATGGAGGTGTGGAAAAAACATCATGGTGCAAGTGCTATTAGTATGAGTACACAGCGTGGTTGTCCCTATACCTGTAAGTGGTGTAGCACGGCAGTGTATGGTCAAAGTTATCGCCGTCGTAGTCCACAACTGGTGGTGGAGGAAATGCAGCTTCTTAAAACAAAATACAATCCCGATACGATATGGTTTGTGGATGATGTTTTTACAGTTAGTCATAAGTGGTTAGCTGGTTTCAATGAAGCTTTAAAGCAAGCGAATATTAAGATCCCTTATGAATGTATAACCCGCGCTGATAGGCTGAGCCCTGAAGTGATACAGCTTATGAAAGAATCAGGCTGTTATAGGGTATGGATAGGTGCAGAAAGTGGCTCTCAAAAAATTATAGATCTTATGGATAGAAGAGTGGATGTAGTTAAAGTAAGGGAGATGATCCAATGCGCGAATGCAGCAGGCATCGAAACGGGCACTTTTATTATGCTTGGCTATCCTGGAGAAACGGATGAGGATGTGGAAGAAACAATCAATCATTTAGTAGCAGCTAATCCAAAATATTTTACCATCACCATCGCCTATCCTATCAAAGGAACATCCTTGTACAACGAAACATTACCGAGTCATACAAGTCCTGATAGCTGGGAAAATATTACGGATCGCGCCATTGATTTTGAACGCACTTACCCTAGGCGATACTATGAATATGCAGTGCGTTATGTGACCAATGAAGTACATTATCAACTCGGCAGGACAAAGACTCCAAAATCAAAGCAATTAATCAAGCGGGTAGGACATAAGCTGCGGTCTTATAGAGGCCAGCTAGGAATGCTGCTGGTGCGCAATGGCTTGCTGAAATAGAGCTAGGACTACATCTAAAACTATAGGCCTACAGTAGTAAATTTTATCTCGTTAAAGTCCATTCACATTCAATAACAAATACCTATTTTGGCGATGCCTGCCCTTCGACTAAGCTCAGGGACAGGCCCGGGCTATTCAGGGCTGCGCTGTCGCTCCGGTACTGGGCTGGCTGGCTTTCGACCTCATGACTTTATAGCAACTGAAAGCCAGCCAGCCCAGTACAAACCCTTTCTATCCCTATCGTTGCATTGCGATTTACGATTCAAGATTATGAAATCTGTTAAAGCAACAGCTAATAGACTAGTGTTCATGTTCTAGAGTCCAGCACGCAGTGTTTGTTTTACAGTTTTACAATGGTTGTTACCACTGGATGTTTTTAGCAGCGAGCACCTTTTCTCCATTCCACTGATAGGCAGCTAATATGCCGCCATCAGCTACGCTGTAATCGAGACAGCACACATTATTCCTCTGTGGCGCTGGCTTCCCCTTCATCCAGTAATGGCCAAAAAATACAGGCATTTCCGATTCGCCATAAAAGGGCCATTTGTCGTACCAGGATTCAGGTATGGCTATATCGGGAAATTCTCCGCTAAGTCCTATGTCTTTTAGTGTTTTTCCTTCGGGATTTTCCCACCATTTTATGCGCATATCTTTGCGAAGGTGTCCATCAGTATCTCTGAAAGATAGATCGCCCGGCAATTCTATCTCGTGACCCACCAAACAGTCTCCTACGATGATTCTAGCCCATGAGCCTGATAGTTTGCTTTCTTTGAGGAATTCATCGCTTGAAAGGGCTTTTTTGCCCCATCGGGCATTGAGCTGTTGAACGGTTAATTTTTGCCAGGAGGCGTGTACTATGCGAATACCTTCATCCAGTTCTAATAGAAGTGGGAGGGTCTTCATCCAGCTGAGATAGGACAACCAGTCTCCTTGGTGCTGCCTGAAAGAATCAGCTGTAGCTTGGGTCTGCCAAAGGTTTTTCGTACTGTGTTCCCTTAGGGGCTGTCCATCATGACCTATGGTATGGAGTAACAGGGCATTGTACTCATGATTGCCCGCTACTGCAAGGGCCTGCTCAGCCTCCACCATGTTGCGTACAATGTGCAGTACGGTACGACTATCAGGACCTCGATCTATAAAATCACCTACATAGATCGCTTTGCGTTCGGGATGGCTATAAACACCGAATTTTTTTTCATAACCCAGTTTTTTGAGTAATGCTGCTAGGCTATGTGCATAGCCATGTATGTCACCTATAATATCGTACACGGAATGATGTGGTGCTTGTCGATATCGAAAATATTTATTGTGATTGGTTTTACTTTTATTAGGCTAGTATGTCGTCCAGTATGCGCCATATATTTTCTTCAAGTGTATCCATTTCATGGTCAGCTAAAAACAATGCTTTGATTTCGTCCATCATCTTGATCTTGTCCTTGGGATTCTGTAAGTACTTAGCAGCATTGTTAGATAAGAATTGGAGTGATTCTATATCTGAATGCTTAGTGTATAATTCATTCATTCTTTCGTATTCTGCCACACTTACCCTTGTGAGGATAAAATCGCGCTCTTCGGGAAGAAACTCATAGTCCGCATTAGCTGCATAAATAAGTGCGTAAGCCAAAAAATCTTGATAACTGCTATCCATTGGTATAAAAATGAAATTTTCACAAAAGTACATAATATTTCTGGACACTCGATAGTGGAGTCTAGTCACTGAATACTAGATCTAAGATGCTAGACTAAAGATGCTAGTAAAATTGGGTTTTTTAACAAGTTTCAGTATCGCAAAATAGAATTCGCTTGTTGAGGCTGAATGCCTGATTTTAGGCATTGGATTGTAATGTGGTACCACATAAATATTTACCTCAGAAATCTTATAAGCGCGACATTCAATTACAATATTTAAAAATGAGATTCCTGCATCAAACTTGCACAATGAATCATTAGACTTTAGGTAAAATTGCCTTTAATACATTTTTTTAGTGATGAATACGAAAAGATTAAAATTTTAATGAATAATTATCATCAGTTATAATATTGTTTTCTATCATAATCATTCTAGGTGTACCGCTTACCCAAAAATTAACATATAGAATAGAGTTAGCATAATCCCTTACCCCAAAACACTTAATATTATCGCCAAGGGTTTCCTTGAAATATTGAAGATCCTCTTCAGGTACGAATACAATGATTTCGATAGATTGAGCAATAAAAGAGTCGATGTTATTAACCATCAGTTTAGTAGCCTCTTGAGAAAAACCACAATTCTTGTCGAAAAAACAGATTAGTGTTTTGTTGTTAGAAATTTTAATATTAGGTTGGTCTAAAGCATAGATCGTATCGCCATTTTGATAATGCTTGTTTTTCATCACGTCAATTATTTTCATTTTAATTGCAGCTAGTCGATCATTGCCGTAATCGTGATTGTAAACTTGGTTGTATATGGTTTCCAAGTCGCGTTTTGCATAATATTTTTCTGAGACAGCTTGATCCATAAAGTATAAGCTAACCAGTGGATGTCTAAATAAGGATAGCTGTTCTAATTCAAAATTATCTCCAAGCTTTGTTATGCTATCATAATCAGCCTCTAAATTAACTTTTGTGGTAGAGTCAATTGTGTTGCTAAATATTTTTTGGATTAATATTCTTTTTTTAGCCGAGAACGCTCTGTTATTTTCTACTATATTATTGTAATAAACATCGTCAGGACCATTAGGAATAATATGAGTAGTAGGATTGCAATGAATGGTCAATGTGTCACTGCAATAGGGTATTAAGTACAATGGTGCTAAGTTTGGTATCTTGATGTCTGTAAATTCATCCTTACTTAAGAAGTTTGAATATTCGATATTTGTAATTTTGCCCTTCAGAACATATTCTTTTTCTTGTAATGTAATTGTGGTTACAGAATCACAATAATTGATGACGGTGATGGTAAAGTTCAGATTGGTAGCTAGTTGACTGTTCGCAATTAAAGGCAATAGGAAAAGCAAAAGAGTTAATTTCATAGGATAAAAATATTATTATTTTTAGACTCCACATAAATCTGTAAGATTTTAGTCAAACCAATTAGTTTAATAGATAGATGAATCCCTCACCAATTACCCTAAAATTTTGTGTGTTATAAGGTTAAATGATGGGGAGTGTATAGATTCCTAATAAGTTAGGAATTTTGTCTTCAAGATCAAAGGTGATGTCATTTCGGATCAATGGAAATTATCTTAATTTTAGATGGATGTAATATAGCTAGTTTGGACTTAATATTTTATAAAACTAGAAGATTGGGTTTTCATTGAACTATACACATTTTGATTTGTTACTATTTCTTAGTAAACATATCACGTATTATTATTCTTTTTCCAAGTTATCATTATACTTAAGCTTTGAGTAGAACTTTGAACCAATTTCAGTAAAGCCAATCTTACTGTAGCTACTATAAGCATAATTCTTTAAAATATTGAGCTCTAGTAAAAGAGTTTCAAAATTTCCATCTAGATGTCCAGCTTCGATATGGTTTGCATATCTACTGCCATTTTTTATGAGAAAATCTAAAGCTGTCATATTGGTATTGTCCTTTTTTACATAATGCTTTTTGTCTAATAATATCGCTTTCAATTTTTCAAAAGTGAAGCCATTATATAATTCTTCTTGAGGTTGAATTTCTTTAAGTTTAAGTGCTAATTCTGAATTTTCTTTAGATAATCGCGCTACTCTGAAACATCGAGTAGCATGTCCCTACGCAACTCTGAAGTGTAATGACCTCAAACAAATTCATCGTCCAGAAATGTGTCCTTAATCACCATTGAACCAACCATCGCTCAGTTGCGTGTCCTCGCGCAACTTTGGCCATCCTGTTGTGTGTGCTCAATCACCACTGAACCAACCATCGCTCAGTTGCGAGCCCTCACGCAACTTTGACCATCCAGTTGTAAGTCCTCAGTCACCACTGAATCAACCATCGCTCAGTTGCGTGTCCTCGCGCAACTTTGACCATCCATTTTTATGTCCTCAATCACCACTGAATCAACCATCGCTCAGTTGCGTGACCTCACGCAACTCTTTTAGGCAATTGCCTACATTAAATTTCTGATGTCTCGTATAAAATCAAATTCGTTGTTGCCTTTTTCATAAAATGATGCAGAAGAATATTTATAAGATACAAAATCTTTAGCCAAAGCCCAATGCTTTGCAACAGGATTGTAATGTATATAGTTCATTTTCTGGTGTATAAAATTAGGTGTATATAATGTGATAGCCCAAGGGTCTAGTTGCCAAAACTCATAATTTTTATTAGACTTATTTATCTTAAACTTGTCTAGTAATTTTGGATTCTCTTTGAGTAACTTTTTTTTGAACTCGTGTGAAGTAAATTTAAGGAATGATGCATGCGGCATTTCCTTGCCATTCATTTTGTTTAGTTTCCATATCAAATGCACATGGTTGGGCATTATGACAAAAGCAAAGATATCTACCAACTCCAAGTTTGAGAGGTAGTAAAAAGAACTTAGGATAACTTGTTTGTTTGTATCTTCTAGTAAAAGCTTATGCCAATTATTAATTGTTGCAGTCCAAAAGTATAATTGGTCAAGGTGGAGTTTAGAAATTCTGGGTTGAAGTAGGTGATTCATATCATAAAAATAGTGAGAATTTGTTTATTTGTCTGTGTTGCGTGAGGACACGTAACTTAGCACTTGGAGTTGTGTTAGGACAGGCAATTTGGCTTGGCTTCGAAGTTGCGTGAAGCGACAACTTAGCATTTGGAGTTGTGTTAGGACAGGCAATTTGGCTTGGTTTCAAAGTTGCGTGAGGCGACAACTTAGCACTTGGAGTTGTGTTAGGACACGCAACTAAAAAATGGCTTGGCTTCGAAATTGCGTGAAGCGACAACTTAGCATTTGGAGTTGTGTTAGGACACGCAACTAAACAATGGCTTGGCTTCGAAGTTGCGTGAGGAAACGTAACTTATCATATTGAGTTGTGTTACGACTGGTAACTGGGCTTGGCTTTGAAGTTGCGTGAGGACACGTAACTTATCATAGGGCTTGCTAAATAATTCCAATTTCTTTACTATATTTGAGTTGCCAACTAAT
>CAYZQX010000082.1:0-11986 GCA_964480615.1 uncultured Chitinophagales bacterium
TAAAAAAAGGAGAAAAATCTTTTTTTTGGGCGGGGAAATACCATAATGATATGAATAGCAGGGATACCCTTGTCACTGATTTGAATGTATTAGCAAGCTTTGACCCTATTATTCCAGAGCAATATCGCAATGCTGAATTTCTAATGTTGGGGAATGTGGATCCCAACCTCCAAATAAAAGTTTTAGATCAAATGAATACAAGACCTAAGCTTGTAATGATGGATACCATGAACTTTTGGATGAATATCGCCTTAGCACCATTATTAGAAGTACTTAAGCGTGTTGATGTGCTTACCATTAACGATGAGGAGGCCAGGCAGCTATCAGGAGAATACTCCTTAGTCAAGGCATCGAGAAAAATATTAGAAATGGGCCCTAAATACCTCATTATTAAAAAAGGAGAGCATGGCGCACTCTTATTTCACGATGATAAGGTGTTTTTTGCCCCCGCTTTGCCATTAGAAGAGGTATTTGACCCTACAGGTGCTGGTGATTCATTTGCAGGGGGTATTATGGGTTATATCGCTCACAGCCAAGATACCAGTTTTACAAATATGAAGCGAGCGATCATATACGGTTCTGCTATGGCATCCTTCACAGTGGAAAAATTTGGACTTGAAAGATTGATTGAGTTATCTAAAAGCGAAATTAATCATAGAATTAATGAGTTTATAGACCTCGTACAATTCGAGATTGAACTCAATTAGCAGACGCTGGATACTAGACACTGGACTTTATGCAGTCATTGCAATCAACACCAGTGTCGTAAACGGGTATCGTAAATCTTGAATTGCTCAGCCAGGGATAGAGAAGATCTATTGCAGACCTATAAAGAACCTGAATAGGCAGTTAGGGGAAACGATGAAACAATCAGTGGAACTAAGGACAGAAAAACGAAAGATGTAGTGTAGTATTAGAAAAATGCCTATTGATTATCAATTAGTTAGGTGTGGTATTGGTCAAGATGTTTTTTTAACTGACGCTGGATACTAGACACTAGACCCTGGACTTTATGCAGTTGCTTTAACTAGATTCTGGACACTGGATAATGGACACTGGACTTAATGCAGTCATTGCAATCAACACCAGTGTCGTAAATCGGGAATCGTAAATTTTGAATCGCTCAGCCAGGGATAGAGAAGTTCTTTTGCAGACCTATAAAGAACCTGAATAGGCAGTTAGGGATAACGATGAAACAATCAGTGCAACGAATGACAGAAAAAAGAAAGATGTAGTGTAGTATTAGAAAAATATCTATTGATTATCAATTAGTTAGGTGTGGTATTGGTCAAGATGTTTTTTTAACTGACGCTGGATACTAGACACTAGACCCTGGACTTTATGCAGTTGCTTTAACTAGATTCTGGACACTGGATAATGGACACTGGACTTAATGCAGTCATTGCAATCAACACCAGTGTCGTAAATCGGGAATCTTGAATCGCTCAGCCAGGGATAGAGAAGATCTATTGCAGACCTATAAAGAACCTGAATAGGCAGTTAGGGAAAACAATGAAACTATCAGTGGAACTAAGGACAGAAAAACGAAAGATGTAGTGTAGTATTAGAAAAATACCTATTGATTATCAATTAGTTAGGTGTGGTATTGGACAAGATATTTTTTTAAAAGACGCTGGATACTAGACACTGGACTTAATGCAGTTATTGCAATCAATACCAGTGTCGTAAATCGGGAATCGTAAATCTTGAATCGTGGAAAAGCGATAGGGATAGGAGGGGTTTGTGCTGTGGTGGCGGGCTTTCATCAGCTTGAGATTAATAAAGCCGAAAGCCCGCCACCACAGTACCGGAGCGATAGCGAAGCCCCGTATAGCTCGGGCCGGAGGCATCGCCAAAATTATTTTGCAACATTATTATTGAATAAAATAGGTCGGGCTCAAATCTTCAAAAAATTAAATTAATGTCACTCTAACTAGTCCGATGTAGAAATCAGAGTTCAAGCTCAATCACTGCGCTTGTAAAATCAATAGCTACCTTAAGCAGTCGTGTATATAATTATGAATGGGACCTAAATTAGTGCTGAGTGATCAATAGCAAAAGGGAAGGAAAGATAATCAACTTTCTATGGATGTTGCCTTATTTCAATATTTTAATTTTAAATTCTGTATCCGTATAGCTGGAACTTTGTGCTAGCATTGCATCTATTTCTTGATGCCATTTTTTTTGTGCTGACTTATTGAGACTATGACTGGTTTCCCGATCATATAGATCCTGCATGTGTTGTAACTCTCTATAAATTTCGTTAAACATCTTGTCATAATGTTTTTTAAAATCTTTTTTAGTATGATGATAGGACAATACTTTTTCTCTCAGTTTGCGGGCATATAGTTCAGTGAGGTCAAAATGTAGTTGCTCATGAGCTAATAAGTAATCGCTACCTTTCTTGTGTCTTACCCATGATTCCGATGGATGAAAGGAGGCGATTATACTGATTTCGTATATGCCATCGCGATTATCGGTGTAACTAAAGAATATGCTGCCACTCGTAAGCGCATCGGCGTGATGACCATTAGATGGACGACCCTTGAAATTAGACCAGTTTAGTTTATAGTCAGCAGTCCATACAATATCATCTTCCATTCTGCAACTGAGTGCTGGGTGCTCAACCTTGTGTTCACTTACAAACAATAGACTGAATAAGCAATTTAGTGCGAGGTAATAGATGGAAGCAATCATAGGACTATTAACGTATATGGGTTAAAATTCTTATATGTGCTGATTTAAAAATTCGATCATTTTATTAACTGCTTGATCTTTAATTAGATCGTTGTGCAATTCGTGAAATGCCCCTTCCCATGGAATGAATTCAACCATTTTTCCAGCCTTAGCGGCAAATTTTTCGCTCCCTTTCCAGGAAGTCAATCGATCAGCCTGACCATGCATCAGCAGTGTAGGCGTATTTAGTTCTTCGGCATGTGCAAGCGCATAAGCTGCAGCCTCAAAGCAGCCCATGAAAAATGAAGCGGATATATTATCATGAACTAAGGGATCCGCCTTATAGGCTTCGACTATCTTGGGATCTCGCGATATAGCGCTGGAATCTAAGGCTGTATGCTCGTTGAACTTAGGATATATATTTCGCATCATCTTACCCAAGAAATATTTAATGGCTGGTGGAGGAGCTGGTAGCTCAAGCCAGGGACCTGTGATGATAGCAGCTTTTACGCTGGGTTGTCGCCTCAATAAGTAGTTGATCCCCACATTGCCTCCCATACTGTGCCCATACAGAAAAATGGGTAGGTTGGGATACTGCGATTTGGCCTTACCGATCAAGGTTTCAACTTCATCAAGGAGGTAATCATAGCTGCCCACATGGCCTCTCTGCCCAGTAGTTTGTCCGTGCCCTGGGTGGTCATATCCCATTACAGCAATACCTTTCTCGTTCATTTTGTCGGCGACAGCTTGGTAGCGACCTATGTGCTCACCCAGCCCATGAACGATGCACAATACTGCCTTTGGTGAGGGAGTTGACCAGGTGCGAGCATATATATCTTGTCCTTCCTTGCCTTTCCAGCTATATGTCATATTACTCATGGGTATCTATTTTTTGGATCTTTTTAGGTTCTTTTTATAGTACTTTTTACCATCGCTCGGCAGTAAACCCGATTTTGCCTTCTTGGGCTTCTGGCCTAAAGCTTTATTGTAGTCCACCTGACTTTCTAAAGTAGGACAACCACTTTTTTTTCCACATCCGCTACCCAGAAACACTGCGAGCGATAGGAAACCACAAAGAAATAATTTATTCATAACTACAAATATGAGGTAATTTTTTTGCTTTCAGCAAGTTTTAGTAATTTTAATATTTCAAAAATTATTTATGCCTTATCAGAATAGAGGAACCATATTAGAAACCCTATATAGTAACGTGCGGTCTAACGGTAATCGTATATTTTTAAAACAGCCATATAATGGGAAGTATTATGAATATACCTGGACTGAGGCCTTTCAGCAAATATGTCTATTGAGTGGTTTATTGCAGAGCTTAGGCCTTGAGCAAGGATCCAAGATAGGTATTCTTTCTAAAAACTGTGCGGAATGGTTCATAGCTGATCTTGCAATTCTTAAGGCAGGCTATGTAAGTGTGCCTCTATATCCCAATATTAATGCTAAGACCATATTTCAAATATTAGAACATTCTGAGACCAAAGTTTTACTCGTGGGTAAACTAGATAATTGGGATGAACAAAAAATCGGTGTGCCTAAGGACGTACAGTTAATTGGTTTTCCCATGTTTGGCCCTGAGAAAGTCATCAAATGGGATGATTGGAAAACGGATTTTGTAATTGACCAGCAGCAGCTTGATAGAAGATTAGATGAACTTACCACCATCATATATACCAGTGGTACTACTGGAATGCCTAAGGGTGTAATGCATTCCTATCAAGCATTTTCGGAGGTGGCAAATGTGGCTTTTCAGCTCCTGGATCCGCCTGTACACCCTGTTTTCTTTAGCTATTTACCATTGTCACATATCGCTGAGAGAGTATTGGTGGAAATGGGCGTGCTATACCTGTGCGGTACAGTATGCTTTGCGGAATCCATAGAGCGATTTCCCGAAAACTTGAGAGATGCAAAACCCACCGTATTTTTAGGAGTACCGCGTATATGGACTAAGTTTCAAATGGGGATCTTGGAAAAACTAAATCAAGAAAGATTAGATTTTTTTCTGAAAATACCAATCCTGTCCAGTCTTATAAAATCAAAAATTAAGAAGGGGTTAGGCTTACACAAATGTGAGTTTAGTTTTAGTGGTGCTGCGCCTATCTCTATCTCCCTGATTAAATGGTTCGAAAAAATAGGTATTGACATAAACGAAGGATATGCCATGACTGAAAACTGTTGTTACTCGCATATTACCATACCAGGCAATAAAAGATATGGCTATGTAGGAAAACCATTGCCAGGCTGCGAAGTAAAACTGAGTGATGAAAATGAAGTGCTGATCAAGAACAAAAGTGTAATGATAGGCTATTACAAAGAACCAGAACTAACGAAAGCAGCAATTACCCCCGAGGGATTCTTGCATACGGGGGATGTAGGGGAAATTGATCCTCAAGGATTCTTGAAAATAATAGGAAGGGTAAAAGATAATTTCAAAACAACTAAGGGTAAATATGTAGCACCTAATCCCATAGAACTGCAACTACTTGCTAATGATAATATCGAGCAATGCTGTGTAGTAGGCCATAATATTCCACAACCTATATGTCTTGTCGTATTGAGCGAGAAGTCTAAAAAAATGACCTCGGAGCAGTTAGAAAATATCCTTGCCATACAAATGCTTTCCATCAATGATGGATTGGAAGGTCACGAAAAAATGGCTAAACTTGTAATTGTAAAGGAGCCTTGGACGGTGGAAAATGAGCTCTTAACCCCTACGCTAAAAGTAAAAAGACAGGCTATAGACAATTATTATGGGAAAAACTATGAGGCTTGGTACGAGTTGAGTGGCCAAGTGGTAAGAGAGTAGGGGGCATTTTTTTTGTAAGCCTTCATTTGCGCAACATTACGAACAAAAGAATGGAATTATGGCGATGCCTCCGGCCCGGGCTTTACGTTACTATCTTTTAGGTGGCAAGGTGTAAGCCTAACACAACTGTACACCCTGCCTATATTTAGTGTGTGAACACCCAAGATAACATGCATTCAGTTGCCACCTAAAAGGATATCCACTGCAATCCCTATCGCGAATACAACATAGAATCCTGAATACAAAACAGTCCTATTAGCCAAATATGGCTCAAAAAGGATAAAAATCGAGCGATGGAATTGATTCACTGAGTTAGGCACATTATTTGTCAAATTACCACGTCGAGCTGGACTTCCCTCCAAAAAAGGATTTTTTCAGCTAGCTTTGTACAAAATTTATCGTCCTATATTTTATGAAGAAAGTATATCAGTATTGTTTGTTTATGTTATTGGTGTTTCATTGTGTTCCAGCTATGGCACAATGGGAGGGTGCTGAGATGTATGTATTGACCAATGACACATTGTACGATAAACTATTGCCACATTCCATTAGAGTGGATGATTATAACAACTTGCATTTTACCTACCTCAAGACCAGACCTGATACAGGATTCGATATGTACTATGACAAGCGGCTTTATGATGGAACATGGAATGGTGCCACACTTATCAATGAGGTAACAGAACCTGTGGCCGAAGCCGATTTTGGGGTATATGGTCAGGATTCACTATACTTCGTATATACTGTAATTACTGATAATGGTCCGCAGTTAAAACTTACACAACTCGATGGTCCATTTAAGACGACTTTCGATATAGGAGATCTAGAAGATCCTGAATACAGCCCTGTATGTCAAGTTGATAAAAATGGATTGATTCACTTTCTATACATCGCACCCTACACCTCAGACTTCGGCACAAGCAATAAAATTCATTATGTAAATAATGAAGTTTCGGATTTTTATCCCATTGCCCTTAACCCTGTAAATATTCCAGAAATCATAGAGAATTGTAAACCCGATCTCGCTATAGGATCTCAGGGTGATGCCCACTTCGCCTTTCGAAGTGGAAACAATGGCAATGTGATTCAATATGTATTTAATAGTGAGCTCAATATACAGAACTGGTCTTACTATACAGTCAATGCTGCACCTGATGCCCCAATATTGCCTAAAATAGCCATCGGCAAGGACGATCAAGTACACCTTGCTGTATCAGGTACAGATGGAATTAACAACACAATATATACCCAATATTTTAAAAAAATCTCTAGCGTTCCAGTGACTTGGGAGCCACTACAAAATATCGTAGGCTCAGGTTCTGGCTTATTAAGTTCCCTCCATACTGATAGCCTTGGAGTTCCCTGTGCTGGTATTAGTGAGTTAGAAAACAACCAGCCGAATGGCAATGTATTAGCTGCTGTTAACGATAATGGAGAATGGGAAGCACAACAACTTATGGATTCCAATAATATATTTGAACCGCAGGTTGTATATGATAATATAGGACAAGGATATATGGTAGGCAGAAGGCAAACCTCTGATACCAATTCTAGCGAGATAATCCTATGGGGTAAGCCCACTACTGAACCCACTGTGCCGGCAATAGGAACATCCATACAACTTGCCTTTACCGATACATATATACAAGCCTATCCTAACCCAGCTAAGGAAGGAATCAATGTCATACTTCCATTTAGCAACGGCATAATAGAATATGAAATACTGGATATTTTTGGCAGACTAATAGATAAAAGTTCTAGGTTTATGGATCAAAAAATCTTGCACTTCAATCTTAATGATTCATACAATTCAGGAATCCACCTTATAAGAATTAAATCAGGTAATAAATCATACCTTGCTAAGTTTATAGTGGAGTAATAGAGGCAAGACAAGAAAAGTTGTATGATGGACACTAAACACTGGACTTAGTGTAGCTGCTACAACTAACTTCAGTTTAGTGAATCCTTTGAAAGTCTCTGGACACTGAATATTGGACACAAGTCTTTAATGTGTAATATCTAATGATATAACATAATAATAAACCCCCCCCCCAAAGGGATGACATTATTATTTCGGTACTGTTTTTTCAAAATCGTGAATCGCGAAAGCTCTATAACTTAGCTTTAGGTCGGCCCTGACGAACACGGGCCTGTCCCTGAGCTTAGTCGAAGGGTAGGCATCTCAAAAATGGGCATTTGTAAAACAATCTTATAAGAGATAATTCCTACCGCCAATAGTTTTTGAAATATTTCCACTTTCTCCGAATAATAAGGATAATCGCGCTTTCCCCAAAGTTCCACTGAATAAAAAAAATGTGATTGAAATTGCCATAAATTCAAAATAAAAATAGGCATAAATATTTGAAAAACAGGAGAATATTAATAAATTCCATAACTATGACTATTTATTGACATCATAGTATTAGCAAATGTTGTTTAGATGTCTTAATTTTAGGCAAAATTTTTTCTATGCAAAAAAAATTCCTCTTTTTCCTCCTCAGTTATTTAATGGTTCTAATGGTTGGTATATCCAGCTATAAGGGGTTTAGCCAGTGTAATACATCGAATGCTACGGATTGTTTTTGTCTTGATCATTCGCAGACGGACTGTAACTTATTGCCCGATATTGGAATAGGTTATGATTGTCTTGCAAATATCGATGGATTGATTAATCATGTGGAGGTTCAGGATACATTTAAGCTTTCGGTTTCCACACCTAATACTGGCCATGGTCCGCTGAGAGTTACAGCTACTGATTTTTTCTTATGTGGTACGGATACAATACAGAGTCCAGGAGGTTTTTCTGGTACTTGCCCTGATGGTACTTATCCACATCAATTGATAAAACAAAGAATTTACCACAAGAATGGCAATACGATGACCTATACTGAAAGATGGGCCGGATCTATGACTTATCACCCTAGTCACGGACACATGCACATCGATGATTGGGGCGTATATTCGCTTCGCGATTCAGTACCAGGTTTGCCACCACAGCAATGGCCAGTAATCGCCGAAGGTGCTAAGCTAGGTTTTTGCCTAATGGATTATGGCAATACCAATGATTATCCTACCCACTTTAGAGATGCTGATGGACAAATTATTGTGGCCAGTCAAATAGACAATTATGGACTCGGTGGAGGCGGTTTTGAATGTGGTATTGAGAATCAAGGAATTTCAGTAGGCTATACGGATATATATTATTATTATCTTGATGGTATGAATATACCCTTGCCCGACGGATTCTGTAATGGCGAATATTGGCTCGTAGCAATGGTGGATCCGCACAACTATTTCCTTGAAGAGAATGAGAATAATAATGTAAGCGCTGCTAAAGTGTATATTACACAACAAGTAAATGGTGCCGAAGCGCAATTAGAATTAGCAGTTTCTAATACCACTACTTTTTGTGCTGGTGACTCTGTGATTATTTCTGCATTTCCCGATGCATTGGGATATGCATGGTCAAATGGTCAAACAACTTCTTCCATCATCGTTAAAGAATCAGGTGTGTATAATGTAACTATGCCTACTAGTTGTGGTGATGTAGTATCGGAATCTATAACTGTTGTGGTGTCCGATGAAGAAGTACAGACGCCGATAATCCCAATGACTAACAATGAGCTTCAAATATGCGAAAATGAGGGGATAACCCTTACTATTAGCAATGAACTATCACCTAATGAAAAAGCCCGATGGTATGAATCCATTGATAGTGAGGTGGTGATGAGTGAAGATCCAGTTCTCAATATTGAAAGTCTTTCCACTTCTCATACCTATTATGCTCAAATTATCGGAGGATTGAATTTTACACCTAGCTTCAATGAACCTCACAATAAAGATTTTGGATCGGCGGAAGTCAATGGGGCACAGTTTGTCGGTGAATTGTTATTTGATGTGAATGAACCATTTACACTAAACTCAGTGCTTGTATATGCAATTGAAGCTGCAACAGCAAATCCTAGAACCATTCAAGTAAGGAATGCAGATGATGAGATCCTACACGAAATTGTTGTGGATATTCCCGATGGTGAAAGCCGGGTAAATCTAAATTTTGATTTAGTACCAGGTACAGGATATAGACTAATGTCACCTGAAAATCCGCGACTATTTAGAAATGATGAAAATGTAGTATATCCTTATGAGCTGACTAATGGAGTTGGTAATCTTGTAGGCTCTAATTTTGGTCAGGATCGCTATTATTATTTTTATGATTGGGAAGTACAGGTTGAACCTACATTGTGTACAGCATCAGATAAGGTGCCAGTAACTGTTACGGTTGACCTATGCAATGGCATTGAGCAAGTGGAAAATCAATTTGAAGTTTACCCTAATCCTACTAAGGAGCTTCTATATTTTTCAAATCTCAATGGAGAAACCATACAACAGGTTGCTATCGTAGATGTAACGGGCAAGGAAATAAAAAAAATCAAATGGTCAGTTGCTAACAACACACCAATAATGGTCAATGACTTGCCATCAGGTGTATATTTTCTCATTTTATCGAATAATGAAAATCAGTTCTTTTCAAAATTTGTGAAACAATAATGAATACGAAAAATATTATATATTATATATTGAATGTCCTGGCTATATGGCCGGGACTTTTATTTTCACAATCTTTTATAATAACGTCTTATAATTCCGGCAATTCTTCAATGCCTTCTAATACTGTGTATGATGTAGAGGTCGATCAAGAAGGCAATTGGTGGGTAGCTACTGAAGAGGGGCTTATGTACTGGAATCAAAACAATCAAGTATTATATGATGAAGGAGATAATGGCTTGATGTCCAGTGATATAAGATGTATTACGCGGCAAGGTAGTGATATATGGATAGGTAGTTTTATGAGTGGTATATATAAAATTCAAGATGATCAATGGATTCATTATGACATTGCTAATGCTAACTTACCAAGCAACTATGTAAAAGATATAGCCATCAATAATAATGGTGAGATGGCCATAGCTACTACAAATGGACTAGGAATAATAACCAATGGTCAGTCACAAAATATTAATAATCAAAATTCACTTCTAATATCTAATAATATTACATCATTAAAATATGATGCCGACAATGTATTATGGGCTGGATGTACTAATGGTGGATTGTATATGAGAAAAAATGAGAAAGAAGAATCTATATGGACTTATGTAAACTCTTTTATATTCGATAATTCGATCTCTGACCTTAGTATCGATGACCAAAATCAAATTTGGATGGCCAGTCCTTATGCTGGATTGCAATTGTATTCAGCTAATAGCTTCTATGTTTTTAATCCCAACACCTCACCCTTTCCATACCATAGTGGCAGTGCTGTAAATGCCACTAAGGACAGCTACCTCCTTGTGGGTACAATCGAACATGGTATTTTTTTATACAATGAAACAACTTTTCTCAACATCAATCAAGAAACATATCCCCAGCTAGGATCCAATCATATCACCTCCTTCGCTTGGATTGATGATAATAGTTTCTTAGCAGGAACTGCTGATGCTGGATTTGTCAAGATTACCTTGAACCCATTGGGTATGGAAAACAATTCATTCTGTCAACCAACATTATATGTCAATACCCAAGCTAATCAAATAAACATTGACTGTAAAGAGTATATTAGTTCCTATGCAATAATAAGCATGGATGGCAATGTGATTAGCAATGAAAATTACGCTGATAACCATACATTAAAAGCATCAATTTATTATAGCAATACAATGACTGGAATATATATTGTACAGGTGGTAATTAATGGTCGGCCTTACAATCAAAGAGTCTTTTTACAATAATATTAGCTACTAAGTAGTATAAGTGTAAGGTGTCATAAACTAATCTGCTCCTCATGGGATTATTAGCAATGAATACTGAATCATAACAAGCTATTGTTATCATAATATGGCTAATGGAATAGATAAAAAACGACAATTAGTTGCTAGAAAAAAAACAATTTTTTTTTGGCGATGCCTTACAGGCCCGGGCTGCTCCAGGCTACACTTTCTGGTATTTTTTTTTCTGTGGCCGCCAGAATCTTCGCAAGCTTGATTTGTTTTAGGTCTTTATCCGCTAGCACTTTATTAACACTAATAAATAGCCCTATCTCACGCTATTAGAGCTGCTATATCTAACACACTAATGTAAGGAGTCAGCGAATAAAACTAAACCAATCCGCATCCTAAGGATAGAGCCAAAAAAACAACCAATTTCTGTCTCACACGGTGGAGAAAAACTGTATCGGTTTTGGGGGGACTTCCCTATCGCGATGACAACAATGACTTAATACAATGAATACATATATAAAACATAAATAGGGCTTGCTAAATAACTCTGAAATCTTTTATTGTTATAGGTTTCTCCAGTTTTAGCTATTATTAGTGCAAAGGATATTCGTACAATTTTATGGGTTTCCGTAAAAAAGCTTGCATCATATATATGCAATGTGATCTCTTATATAGTGCTAATTCAAGTTGTATTTGCGATAGGGATCGCAGCGACACC
>CAYZQX010000083.1:0-11980 GCA_964480615.1 uncultured Chitinophagales bacterium
GTGTTGAGATTATGTACGCCTACATTACTTTTTCTATCTTGCCAACAAAAAAACCTGATAAACTTTTTCAATTAAGTGTTTATCAGGTTTTTTAATTATACATAAAACAAATTACCAATTTTGATGAAACGGATCCGAAAATTTGATTAATCCATTAGGAATGGAATGCAATGGTATTTTCCTTATCCTTTCTAGGACCATACGCGAATTATCGAATAAAGAGCAATTCACGGTATTTTGGGAATGGCCACACACTATCATCCATAAACTGTTCTAATTGATCAACAGCTCGGCGCATCTCTGCTAATAATGGTTTGACTTCTTCAGCAAATGCTTTGGCTCTTTTTCCCTTATCATCAATAGTGCGCAGTTCGGCAATCTTTGCTTTCATAAGGTCACGCTTATCAGTCAAATCATTCATTTGAGTGGCAATATGCTTGGCTAATTTTTTTTGTGTTTTTGGATCGATTTCTAAGTCAGGGATATTAGCTATACCTTTAATGTTTTCCAATATTTCATTCAAGTACTTTATACCACTCGGTATGATATGTGTAATGGCCAGTTCATTCATTAACTTAGCTTCAATCTCCGTTTTTTGATAAAAAATATCATTCCACACATCGTATCTTGCTTTTAGTTCTTCCTTGGTAAGCACCTTAGCTTTGTCAAATAATTCGATCACCTTTTCTGTTCTGTAAAAGTCGAGTGCATGCGCAGATGAAGTAATATTATTCAGCCCTCTACTCTTAGCTTCAGCCTTCCATTCATCACTGTAATTATCTCCTTCAAAACAGATTCTTCTAGACTCATCAATGTATCTTCTTATGACTCTCAGTATTGCGCTGTCCTTCTTATCGCCTTGTGTAACGAGCGCATCGACATCCAGTTTAAACTTTGTCAATACGTCACCTACAATCGTATTCATAATGGTCATAGGCCAAGAACAATTAGCTGATGATCCTACAGCCCGTATTTCAAATTTATTTCCTGTAAAAGCAAATGGCGATGTCCTATTTCGATCGGTATTATCAATTAAGACATCTGGTATCATATTGTGTAAGTTGAGTTTCAGGTCTTGGCTCATATATTCATCCATAGATCCTTTCTTAACCTTTTCGCTCACTTCATCCAACACGTGTGTAAGTGTTTTGCCTATGAATACCGAAATGATGGCGGGAGGTGCTTCATGTCCACCAAGTCGGTGGTCATTGCCTGAAGAGGCAATGCTTGCCCTGATGAGGTCAGAATACTCATTAACTGCCTTGATGGTGCACACAAAAAATGTGAGGAACATCAGATTGGTTTTTGGGGTCTTTCCAGGCTTTAATAGATTTATCCCCGTATCCGTGCGCATAGACCAGTTATTGTGCTTGCCCGATCCATTGAGCCCAGCAAATGGCTTCTCGTGTAGCAATACCCTCAAGGAATGTCTTTTGGCCACACGCTCCATAAGATCCATAAGCAATTGGTTTTGATCAACAGCGAGATTCAAATCATTAAAGATGGGTGCAAATTCATATTGTCCTGGTGCCACTTCATTGTGTCTTGTACTAAGTGGTATCCCTAATTGCAAGGACTCTGTTTCAAGGTCTAACATATAGGCATATATACGTTCGGGGATGGTACCAAAATAGTGATCGCTCAATTGCTGTCCTTTTGCGGGTGCAGAACCGAAAAGCGTGCGACCGCTCAATGCTAAATCGGGCCTCGCATTGTACAACGCACTATCCACTAAAAAATATTCCTGTTCCCAGCCAAGGGTAGGAATTACCTTCGTAACGCTTTTATCAAACAAGTGGCATACTGGTACTGCTGCAGTTTCGAGGTATTCAAGGGACTTGAGCAATGGCCCTTTATAGTCCATCGAATGACCTGTATAGGAAATAAAAACAGTAGGGATACAAAGTGTTTTGCCATATTCACCTATCTCCATAATAAACGCTGGCGAGGTTGGATCCCAAGCGGTATATCCTCTGGCTTCGTGGGTATCGCGCAAGCCTCCGGATGGAAAGCTACTGCCGTCAGGCTCTCCTTGTACGAGTTGGTTCGCATTGAGATTTTCGATACCAGCGAAGGTAGAGGTCTTCATAAAGAAAGTATCGTGCTTCTCCGCGGTGGCACCAGTTAGTGGTTGAAACCAATGCGTGTGATGAGAAGCACCCATACTAATAGCCCAAGACTTCATCGCAGATGCCACATGCTCTGCTAGATCGCGATCGATCTTTTGGCTATTCTCAATACAATGCGCCATTTTATCATATACTTCCTGATTGAGGTATGGACGCATTTTTTCCAAAGTAAAAACGTGACTGGCAAAAAATTCAGAAATTTTGGCCGATGGACGTATTACATCCACTGGGGTGCGCGTGGAAGCTGTACGCAGAATTTCAGATCTACTCATATTTAATTAATTATAATTTATATTTTTTTATATATGTTATTTTTGGCTAACAAGGCGCAAATTTGAGCAATATTTATTAAAATAAAAATATTATTTTGCTGTTTTTATCAATTTTCATCTAACAAATCAATATTTTTTTGCATTTTTGATGAGAATCGAGCAATTTTATTTTTTTCTTTTGGCTTATTGACAGGGTGCTTATTGGCTAGGTGGAAAAAAACTTAATAGATAATCTCAATTTTTCTTTTCATAATTGCTATTTTTGCACCCCTCTCAGCGAAAGTTGCTGAAGAGAATTGTAAAAAACCATCTTCGAAAAATGCGCCTAAAACAGATTGAAATTCAAGGATTTAAGAGCTTTGCAGAAAAAACAGTAATCCACTTAGACAACGATGTAACGGGCATCGTAGGTCCTAACGGATGTGGCAAATCCAATGTAGTAGATGCCATACGCTGGGTACTGGGTGAACAAAAATCAAAGGCCTTGCGGTCTGAAAAGATGGATAACCTCATTTTCAATGGCACCACTGATAAGGCGGCCTCACAGCGCGCCCATGTATCCTTGACCCTTGAAAATTCAAAAAATCTTATGCGAACCGATTTTAATACGGTGACCATAACCCGAGAAATATACAGAGATGGTGAAAGTGTGTATAAGGTCAATGATGTGGCTTGCAGGCTAAAGGATATTCAAGAACTCTTTACAGGTACTGGACTCAGCACTGACAGCTATTCCATCATAGAGTTGCCAATGATCGGCAATATCCTCAATGACAAAGATATCAGGCGCAACCTGATAGAACAGGCTGCAGGTATCTCTAGCTACAAACAAAAGAAAAGAGAAACGCTCAACAAACTTGTAACAACCGAAGGTGACCTCACTAGGTTATTAGATCTCATGGCGGAAATAGAGAACAACCTAAAATCGACTGAGCAACAAGCCAAACGCGCAGAAAAATATCTTAAGCTAAAAGAACAATACAAGGAACTTGCAACCAAGTTAACGATCTATCAATTACAAGAACACAAATCAGTATTCGAAGACCTCAGCAAACAAGAAGAAACTGAAAAAAATCACAAAGCTGAAATAGAAGGAGTGATCGCTCGCTACGAGACTGAATCAACGCAAATTAAAAATGATCTTCTTGAACGAGAACAAGCACTTATAGAATCACAAAAAAAATTAGATGCGCACCTAGAGATATGGAGAAAAGAGGAGGCCAACAAACAAATTAAGTCAGAAAAAGTAAAATTTCTAAATGATAAGGTTCTCACATTGAACACAAGGATCGCAGAAGAAGAATTAGCGATTAAGGAACTCACGGAAAACATTGCCCAACTAGAAGCCAAGATCGAAGATGAGCAAGAAAAATTAAAATTGTTAAGTTCTACAGTGGAGAGCCAAAATCAATCCAGTGAAGAAAAAAGAAAAATTAATCATAATAGAAGGCAAGAATTAAGCAATCAGGAGCAACAAGTGCGACTTGTGGAAAACAAACTCACTGAAGAAGATCGCCGGTTAGCTATTATTAATACCGAAAAAAATACATTGCAAAATGAGGATGCTATGAATAAGCAGAACAACCTCAAAAGGCAAGAAGATCTTCAAATACTCACTCAGGAATTAGAAAAAATTACCGGGGTAAGACAAAAAGAAAATGAAGAATACCAAGCGCTCATCGCTAAAGAAGAAAAATTAGTAGCTGAATTAGAGGAGGTAAAAACCAAAACGGAAAATCACAGAGAAAAAATTCAAGAAACAACTAGAGAATTAGACGCAAGACGAAATGAATACAATCTTACAAAAAGTCTTGTAGAAAATCTCGAAGGATTTCCTGAGTCCGTTCAATTCCTTCAAAAAAATAAAGAATGGAGCAATAAGCCAAGGTTATTGAGCGATCTAATTTCTTGCGAAGAAGAATATAAACCTGCCATTGAAAACTATTTGGAGGGTTATATGAATTGGTATGTGGTAGAAAATAATGGTGAAGCATTTGCCGCTATCGAATTGCTTTCCAAAAACAAAAAAGGCAAAGCCGGATTTATCAGCTTAAAAGAGCTCTCTGCACACATTCCTACTCATACCAATCTTGCACAAGAATTGTTGCCAGTGCATACGCTATTGCAAACAGATGAGATCTACAAGCCATTAATGGATCACCTATTTCACAATGTATTCTTAGCGCCTGAAGATCAAATTGATAGTTTATCAAAAGACCACCCAAATTCGATCTTTATTAGTCAAAATGGCAAGCTGATAAAAAATAGGGAGAAGATCAGCGGTGGATCAGTAGGCTCCTTTGCAGGAAAGCGATTAGGCAAGGTAAAAAATCTAGAACGACTAGAAAAAGTAGTGGCTGAATTACAGACAAAAGCTGATGGTTTAAGAGAAGAAATGAAAACACTGCATCACAGTCAGGAGCGTCTTCAAGCCGAGAGAAAGACAATAATGCCTGGTGTTAAAAAAGACCAACTCAATAGGTTAGAAAATCAAGCTGTATCCATCCAGACAAAAATTGAAAATTTCCAGCTATTCTTACAAGACTCTGCGACAAGACAAGCTGTATTACAAGAGAAATTTCTTAAGCTCGATCAGGATAAAGAAGCCATCATTAACAGCAGAAAAAAAATAGAAGAAGAACGCGAGTCACAATTACAAGTACTCGCAAAAGTGAAACAAATTCAGCAAGAGAGCGAGCAAGAAATGCAAGAAGCTGTAAAACAATTCAATGATATGAATATACAGTTTCATCAGCAACAAAACAAATTAAATGGCTATATACAAGAAAGAGAATTTAAACGCAATCGTGTGCGTGAACTTGAAACAGCTGTTAATCGCAATAAACAATTATTAGTAGAATCCGATCAGGAACAAAAACAGTTGCACCACGACCTATTGCAAAATGAAAATGAAGTCGAATTTTTACAGCGACAAAAAGAAGAGTTAACCGCTGAGGTGAGCGAGAAAGAACAACTTTATTATGGGCTGAGAGGAAGCATCGAAGAATTTGACAATAAGATCAAACAAGCCCTTAAAAACAAAGAGAATGTCGATCAATTATTGACTGTACTAAAAGATAAATACAACCAACTACAGTATAATCTTGTGTCGCTCAAAGAACGATTATCCATCGAATTTCACTTAGATATCAATGAGCTATTGCAACAAGAGATGGATGGTGAGATCGACAAGGAAGACATGGAACAAAAAGTGGGCAAGATGAAAAAAACATTGGAAAATTTTGGCGAAGTCAATCCATTTGCAGTCGATGCCTATAAGGAAGTGAAAGAACGCTATGATTTTCTTATAGCCCAAAAAGATGATTTAGAAAATGCTAAATTATCCTTACAGCAGACCATTGCAGAGGTAGAAAAAGCAGCCACCGAAAAATTCCTTGTTTCCTTTAATCAAGTGCGTGAAAATTTCCAAATTGTATTTAAACAATTGTTTACTGAAGGAGATACTTGCGACTTAATTCTTACCGAACCTGATAATCCATTAGAATCAAAGGTGGAGATTATGGCTCGTCCTAAAGGAAAGCGACCACTTACTATTGATGCACTTTCAGGAGGAGAAAAATCCCTTACTGCCATTTCATTAATCTTTGGGTTGTATCTCATTAAGCCGGCGCCATTTTGTGTACTCGATGAGGTCGATGCACCTCTTGATGATGAGAATGTAGATAAGTTTAATAAAATGGTACAAACGTTCTCAGCCAACTCACAATTTATCGTGGTAACACACAATAAAAAAACAATGTCCTATGTAAAACGCATTTATGGCATTGTGATGGCAAAAACGGGCATATCGCGCGCTGTGGCTGTGGACTTCGCCAGTCTGAATTAATAAAGTTCAGCAATATTACATCAGCTGGTTTATCCTAGCAATTAGTGTAGTTGTTCCATAGAATTAGCACGTTATAACCTTGACTTTTTATGCGGTTGTACTGCCATCAATGAGCCCAAATTTTTTTTAGCGGGAAAAGATA
Organism: uncultured Chitinophagales bacterium; assembly: GCA_964480615.1. Lineage (GTDB taxonomy): Bacteria > Bacteroidota > Bacteroidia > Chitinophagales > UBA2359 > CAYZQX01. Next base: position 6,391 of record CAYZQX010000083.1, read on the forward strand.
GCCATAGCCTGTCTTGCATTAGTGTATGATCGTTTAGGCTAGGTAATTCCTACAATCTGATTCATAACATATAAGTTTGAAATTATGGCGATGCCTAAAGGCCCGGGCTATACAGGGCTTTCTGATTTTATTAGTTTTTTAAAGGCCATCAGAATCTTCGCAAGCTCGATTTGCTGACGCTTCGGTACTGTGGTGGCGGGCTTTCGGCTTTAATAATTCCAAGCTGCTGAAAGCCCGCCACCACAGCACAAACCCCTCCTATCCCTATCGCTTTCGCCGACTTTCGATTTACGATTTTGGATTTACGACGCTGATGCTTGTTGCAGGAACTGCACTTAGTCTATTAATTCATTTACGATCTTGATGTTTGTGGCCGTAACTACTTAAAGTCTAGTGTCCATTATCTAGGTTCAAGAGTCTAGTTAAAGCGATTTAGGATCCTGAATTTTTATCACAAGAGATTTTAGTCTAGCCTCCAATATCTAGTGTCTAATTTCTATGAATCGATTTTGGATTTATTATATTAATGTTTGATACAACAACTGCACTAAGTCTATTGTCTAGTGTCCATTATCCAGTGTCCAGTATCCAGTATCCAGTATCTAGTTTCCAGCGTTTATGGAATGAATCGCGATTATAAATATATCCGATCAAGTGATGTACTTCAACATTCTGTTTTTTGTGTAGCCCTATGATAAGCTATTCAATAATTTCCAAAAGTTACCCAATGGTGTCATAATAAACCAACGCATTAGATTCTGGCCAGCAAAATCAATAAATAGTGCATTGAATCAATCTCCATAGGCGTATGTCCCGAAGAACATGAACCAATCCAAATATAGCCAGTTAGCGCAACTTTCATTGGTTTTAGCTATACGACACCATACATTAATATATAACGCCTACACAAGCCCCAAATCGGTCTTAAAATTAAAAACTAGCAACATCTCGTTTAAAACTTCCGATTCACTCGCCACTAACAAGCTATTCACCCCATCACGCATTAGGGTTATAATATTCCCTCTGCGAAAAAAATCACTATATTTGTATGTTCAAGTATATAACTTAGGTGCAATATTTCATTTTTATTGCTCAAGTTTATCGAAGTTGTAATGGAAAACATTTGAATAGCAGGATTGAGTTGTCAAGTGGCAAAACTACTTTCCGAAATTAATTAAAATTGATAGGATAGTTTTTATACCTACTAATGCATTGTACAGCCAGTTATACCACTAAAAGTTAGTGAATTAGGGTCATTTTATTCATACAATAAAACCCAAAAATGTAAAATTGAATCGATAACCTACAATTTATAGCTATATGGATAATCATTCTAAAGTTAAAAGATATGCTGATAAATTATTGTTGTTCGGCATATTGTTGTTTTTACTGGGTCTTATCGTTGGCTTTTTTATTCCTGTGATGACCAGTTCGAGGTTAGGCGTTTCTGCCCATCTTGAAGGGACTATGAATGGGATGTTCTTATTGATACTCGGACTGCTATGGCATAAACTCTACCTAAGTGAAAAGGCACTCAAATCTGCTTTTTGGCTAGCCCTATATGGTACCTATACAAATTTTATTGCGGTGACCCTCAGCGCCATAACAGGTTCAGGAAAAATGATGCCTGTAGCAGGTGGCCAACCTGGTGATCCAGTGACCGAAGCAATTATTGCTTTTCTTTTGATATCTCTATCCATTGCCATGGTGATTATGAGTATAATTGTCTTTTTTGGTCTTTACAACAATCTCAAAAAATCGATTGAAAATGTATAAAACCATCTTATTTGAAAACAAATACAATTTATATAAAACTCTAATGATTGAACACATGAAATTAATTGAGCTTTCTCTTTCAAGATATAATGATTTGGAGTGCGTGCCATCTAACTATAGGAACCCATAAAAAAAAATTGACTATTGGGCACTGCTTGGTAGCTTGATGGGCCACATTATTTATGGAATAGCTGTTTCAGTGACAGTAGGTGATGCCTATTGTATGGATGAGGCTTGCCAAACGATGGGGACTAAATATTAAGGATATGCGCTATCGCTCCAAATGCGCACTAGTTCCATCAAAAAATTTCCACTTTCTTGGTGCACAATCAATACAATTATCATGTTGGGAATTCTAGTTTACCAATGGCTTAATGCTAAGTAAATACGCTCGAAAAAAAATATTGTTATTTAGTTGGTATGGTTATTTAACCCGTATGTATGGCTCGAGATGAGCCCTATTTATACGGGTTTTTTATGCTAGTAGTTTAGAATTAGTTCGCAAGCAGTTATCCAGCAGCTAAGTAGCTAATATAACAATAATTTAACAATCACCACATATCATTATTAATAACAATGCTAACGACCGATAGAATAATTGATTTTTCATTTCTCAAACAAACAAAATAAAATTCAGCTACAAGCTTAAAAATGCCATGCGATACAACAAAAATCACAGCACACAACCATTAAAATCAACCCCCTTTTATTTTTCCAACTTTTGTGACAACCACTTATTATTTTAAAATTTAAAGATTACATTTGTTCTCTGAATATTGGATAAATGTCTTTAGTTCCTAAGTGTATCCAGTTCATCTATTAAGATAATTATTCTGATTTGGATTGGCCTTAAAGTTTATTGCGTATATATTGGCTTTAATATTCAGTTGAATTTAATTATTCTGTATCGACAAATCAATGATTTGCAAAAAAACATTTGGTATGACTAGTACAATCATCATCGCAATTTGTCTGCTATTATTAGTGGCCTATATCTTTGACATCAGTTCATCAAAGACTAAAATTCCATCCGTCATTTTCTTACTTACTATGGGCTGGTTTGGCCAGCAGATCATAGCCCATTTTCAATTTGAACTGCCTGATCTAAGACCTTTTTTGCCATTGCTTGGGACAGTAGGTTTGATCTTAATTGTACTAGAAGGTTCACTTGAACTAGAGTTAAAAAATTCCACTATTTCAATGATTAGAAAATCGGTAGTTGTGGCCCTATTACCCATATTGCTTTTCGCTGCAATATTTGCCTATATCATACATTATGTTGGCAATGTTAGCTACTTCATAGGTCTAGCTAATGCTTTACCCCTTGCCATTATCAGTAGTTCTATCGCTATCCCTAGTGCGCAGAATCTCCAAAGCCCAGATAAACAGTTTATTACTTACGAAAGCAGCTTGTCCGATATCTTTGGTGTTATACTTTTCAATTTTGTCACATTAAATGATAATTTTGGGGCAAGTGCTTTGTGGACATTTTTGTTTGACATTCTTATTATGCTTGTAATTTCTTTCATAGCCACCATTATGCTAGCATTCTTATTGGGCAAGATCAATCACCATGTCAAATTTTTGCCTATTATATTAATGATTGTGCTTATCTATGAAATAGCGAAAATATACCACCTACCTGCACTCATATTTATATTGCTTTTTGGAATATTTCTTAGCAATTTGGATGAACTTATCCGGTTCAAAATTATTCAAAAGCTAGAGCCATCCATACTCAATAAAGAAGTGCATAAATTCAAGGATTTGACTTCAGAAATTGCATTTTTAGTGCGTGCACTATTCTTTATACTTTTTGGTTATCTAATTAACACACAAGAATTATTAAATATGGAAACTATTGTATGGTCTGTATCTATATGTGCTGGTATCTTTGCGCTTCGGTATATTATCCTAAAAACATTTTCAGTACATATAAGACCCTTGTTATTCATCGCGCCACGAGGACTAATTACCATACTATTGTTTCTCAATATTCCATTACACCAATCCACTATATTAATCAACAATTCACTAATCATTCAAGTAGTAATATTAACATCCTTCATCATGATGATAGGATTAATGACCGATAAGAAAAAGGAAGCTGAACCATCCATTGAAGTTATCGGCGATCATTAATGCTGAACTTGAAATTTATTGATTTGTGTCCATGTGCTTAGCTGTGCTTTTTCAATACATTATTTTTCCATTGGCCTCTTGCCATTCTTTATGTGCTATTAATTCCAGATTACCTAGGACAGAGCTACAAAAACACACATCACTTTTAAGCATTCAGTATAATGCCCATAAAAATTATAATTTTGAGAGCCTCACATATAAACCATATATTCCACTTACCTAAATTCCACATTACGATTATACATAAGATTATCTACAAGTATTCTATTATAGTTGTATATCATTAACTTGTTGAAACCAGTAGTTAAAAAAAAAGCAACTTATGAATAATATGATTTATACAAATTTAGTTAGTTCGATTAGTCATTCTATATTTGCACCAATTATGCTTATCACCTCCATCAATATAAAAGATCAAATAGGAATTTTAGAAAAAGAAATTCCTAATTGGATGTTGCACCATGGACTCAAAATTATTGTCCTTCTTGTGGCGGGCTATCTTCTCCACCAGATCACAAAAAGAATAATACATAACAGTGTAAAGATCACAGTAGTAGGCAATGAAAGTGAAGAAGAAGAAGATGTAAAAAAAAGAGAAGACACCTTAATTAGAATCTTAGTAGGCACTGCCAAGGTATTGATTATACTAGGCATTGCGACGATGATACTCAAAGAAATGGGCATCCTAGTAGGCCCTATGCTTGCAGGCCTAGGTATCGTTGGTCTTGCATTTGGTTTTGGAGGTCAATACCTTATTCGAGATATTATTACTGGACTTTTTATCATTATGGAAAATCAATACCGCATAGGTGATCTAGTGAAAATTGATACGAGGAGCGGCATTGTGGAGGACATATCATTGCGCAAGACCATACTAAGAGATATAGATGGCACGGTGCATTACATTCCACATGGCGATATTAAAGGAGTGTCCAATTTATCAAGAAATTTTTCACGTATGAGCATAACTCTTACTGTGCCTAGCGATAGTGATTTAGAAAAAATCATTCAGTGGATTAATACTATTGGTCAAGAAATAATGCAGACACCTTACTGGAAAGAAGTTGTGATAAAAGCACCAAAATTCATTCGAATTGATGAGTTTATAGAAAATGCGGTCGTTCTAAGAATCAATGCGGAAACTGAACCTATGCGACATACCGAATTGGCTGGTGAATTGAGAAAACGACTAAAAGAAAAATTTGATTGCGAAAAAATCAACATATATCTTCCCACAACAGCAAAGACTTAATGTAATAAAGGCTTCATCGACAACATAAAAGATCTTTATTATGGCGATGCCTTACAGGCCCGGGCTGCTACAGGGCTACGCTAGCGCTTCGGTACTGGGGTGGCGGGCTTTCGGCTTTATATATTCCAAGCAATTGAAAGCCCGCCACCCCAGTACAAACCCTTCCGATCCCTATCGCTGGCTGCGCGATTTACGATTAATGATTCCCGATTTACGATTCCCGATTTACGATCCTGAAGCTTGTTGCAGTAACTACATAAAGTCCAGTGTCCATTATCCAATGTCTAGAGTCTAGAGTCTAGTTATAGCGATTACCTATTCAAGATTTACGATTGGCTCGCGCGATTTACGATACCAGATTTATAATTTACGATCTGTGCATGCCTAAAATAGCTTGACAAAAAAAACCAAGTGAAAATG
>CAYZQX010000084.1:0-11893 GCA_964480615.1 uncultured Chitinophagales bacterium
CTCTGTTATAGCAATGCCTTAGGTGATGCAAGGCAGTCAGTAATTGATTTATCCCTTTTATCAAATGGGTATTACATAATGTCGATCATATCCGGCAACCGTCATATTACGGAAAAAATCGAGGTGCTACATTGATTTGTTTTTGAATTAGCCTTCTCCCACACCATGCTGTGTCTAATTGTTTGGGATTGTGACAGGTGGTCTTGGGTTTTATTGTCTACAATTTTTATTGCTTCTTTTTTAATTTAATTATTTTGGCAATATAATGTATTCGCATATGGAGCGAAGCGGATTTTTTATTAGTTGACGGTCGCTAACCTGAATGACTTCTTTCCTTGTCATTAATCTGAAAAGATAGGCGGTATAAGTCTTGTAGATTTCAAGCTTTGTACATATTTAGAGCGAAAAATCAAGCGTAAGAGCAGCTTCTTGCTGCCAATAATAAAAAATAAATCGCAAGTAGCCTGTGCGGCATACATCGCCATTAATTAGAAAGTTTTTGAGCCGTATGAATGAATTTTGCAGGATGGCAAATTTGCACTTTGTTTGTCATCTTATTTGAGCATATTATCTGGAATTTTTATAGTCTAAAATCGATAGTATTTTTCGTAAGCCTGCGATAAGAGTTCGATGATGTAGCAATTTAAGATTTTGTAATTGCTTGATAATCAATTTTATAGGATAATATTTTAAGTTGCGTCATCATTTTTATAGCCGATAATGAGGTGAAAAATAGGTTAAAATGTGTTTTAAAAATGCCTAGTTACCACTTATTTTTATACTAAAATTAAATTATCGCATGAAAAAGCACAAAGATCAAATCCTCATTCTCTTAGTCATTTTGCATTTTGTCGTAAAAATGAGCTATCAGTATTTAACATCTGAGACCTCCATAGAATCTTTTACCCAGCGCGTAAAAATTGATCTGGCTATCACCTCTGATGATCAGCATCAAGCTGATTTAGAATTGCGGCCTACAAATGATAAAATGTACCTTGATATTTATTAATAATTGCTAAATTTAATATTATTTGAGTCTTATTTATTCTTTAGGACAATTAATTCGAAAATTATACCTTATTTTGGGTAATGATTTTGAGATTTATTTTTTTCATATTATTATTTGCAGGTTTTCAACAGGACAAGGGCCTGCTAGCGCAAGCTATTAATAATAATTCTAAGGTAGTTCAGGTGTCAGGGTATTTACTCGACTCAAAATCATTAAATCCTATTATGTTTAGCACCATTGGGATTAAAAATACCCCATGGGGGACGATGAGTCTCGAAAAAGGATTTTTTAGCATTCCAGCTAAGCTCGGTGATACGCTTATGTTTGCCTCTATAGGATATAAACTTGGGAGCTTAGTTGTGCCTGATACCATCACAGATCATTCCTTTTCATACATACAATACTTAGATGCCGACACCATCCAGCTTCCCGAAGTAGTACTCTATCCATGGCCTACTGAAGAGGCGCTGAGACAGGCATTTTTAGATCTAAAATTACCCACTGAACAAGAGGAAATTGCTGGAAGAAATTTGGATCCTAGACTAATGGCCTATATCGCCTCAGAGACTGGAATGGATGGTGGTGAAATGTTTAGTTATCAGATGAATCAACTCCAAGAAGCCTACTATACCAAGGGTCAGTTTAAGCGAATGCGACTATTTGAGCCCTCAGCTTGGATGGATTTTATCAATGCATGGAAGCGTGGGGATTTTGCCAAACAATAGATTATTTAGTCTAGTCTAAAAATATTTTTCCATTTATCTAATAAGTTTTGTATTTTTGCTTTAATTTAACAAAATCTATTTTGTAGTTAAGGCATGGATTCAAAAAATAGGGTGGGTACTTCCTTATCCGAAATTAATGCTACGGTAGAAACGAGTCAGAAAGTTGGCAGATGGTCAAAACTATTTGCTTTTTTTGGACCGGCCTATCTAGTTAGCGTTGGTTATATGGATCCAGGGAACTGGGCTACTGATATAGCTGCAGGGAGTGGATTTGGTTACAAGTTGATATGGGTAATGCTCATGTCTAATCTCACGGCAATCCTTTTACAAAGTTTTTGCGCCCGCCTTGGAATTGTGCGAGGTTTGGATTTAGCACAGGCTAATAGAGGTGCTTATACGAAATGGGCCAATATCAGCTTATACATCCTTGCCGAAATTGCCATCGCAGCAACTGATCTAGCCGAAGTCCTGGGCATGGCCATTGGTCTTCAGTTATTATTTGATTTACCACTGCTTGTAGGTGTCACAATTTCTGTATTTGATACCTTCATAATCCTAATGCTGCTTAATTATGGTATTCGAAAATTGGAGGCACTTATTCTAGGATTAGTCCTACTCATAGGGTTATGTTTTTTAGCTGAAATAATATTAGCACAGCCCAATTTTATTGAAGTTAGTAAGGGATTTATACCAAGTATCCCTAATAAACACGCCCTCTATTTAGCCATCGGAATTATAGGTGCAACAGTGATGCCACACAATCTGTATTTACATTCCTCGCTCGTGCAATCAAGAAAAATTAACAAGGATTATCAATCCATAAAAAAAGCCATTAAGTACAATGTGATTGATTCAGCCATTGCATTGAACCTCGCTTTTTTTGTGAATGCTTCAATCCTAATTTTAGCTGCTACTACCTTTTATAACAACTCCTATTTTGAAATAGCGGGGATTGAAGAGGCACATAAAATGCTGGCACCATTGTTGGGTTCTAATTTGGCCCCCATACTGTTTGCCATCGCCTTAATAGCATCTGGACAAAGCAGCACAATTACTGGTACTTTAGCTGGGCAAATTGTGATGGAAGGCTACCTCGATATAAGGATACAGCCATGGCTGAGAAGATTTATCACACGTATATTGGCAGTGATACCAGCCTATATCGTTATTCTAAAAACAGGTGAGAGTGGAACGAATGGGTTATTAATATTGAGTCAAGTAATTTTGAGTTTGCAATTGGGTTTTGCCACTATACCGCTCATTCATTTTGTTAGTGATAAAGAAAAGATGGGTCTTTTTGTCATTCCTTTGTGGCAAAAAATTATTGCTTGGTTAGCCATTGCTCTAATTGTTTTTTTGAATTTAAAGATGGTCAATGAACAGCTAATGCAGTTTATTGAAGGTAGTACCAATAAGTTTTGGTGGATGATACTATTTGGCTTATTAGCTTCCTATTTTTTATTTTTGCTATGTTATATCTTAATTATTCCTATTATGGGTAATAAATCAAAAATAGTTACTACTGCTCAAGATATAACTGTTCATAATGCACCGAAGTTTTCAATAGACCTTAGTCCTAAGAGATATTCGCGGATCGCTATTACATTGGATTTCTCATCCGTTGATAATCGCGCATTAAATGAAGCACTTGCATTGGGTAATCATGAGGCACAATACATCTTGATTCATATTGTAGAGTCTGCTGGCGCTAAAGTATTAGGAAAAGAAACCAAAGACAAGGAATCGCAAGATGATCGAGCTCGATTGAGTAACTATTATAATATGCTAGCCGAAGGGGGATATAACTGCGAAACACATATAGGGTATGGCCTGCCAAAAAAATTAATACCTCAAATAATAAAAAGCTACAATGCCGATCTGCTTGTTATGGGTAGCCATGGTCATAAGCAGTTAAAAGATATTATTTTTGGTTCTACTATTAATGAAGTAAGACACGAGGTAAACATTCCTGTATTAGTTGTTCGTTAAGATTGCCTGTCTTAAATGCGTCATAACCCATAGGCTGACTATGGTTTGTTCCATAACTTTAAATTTTGCGATTATGGCGATGCCTGCGGCCCGGGCTATCTGCTACAAGTCCTCGCTACTTGCTGGAAGGTTTATTTTCTATGGCAAGCAAGAATCTTCGCTATCGCTCGATTTGTGCCTCGCTGTGGGCTTTACGCGTCTATCCCTATCGCTTATACAATTCGAAAGAGCACTATGCAAGAGATCACATAGCATATTTATGATGCAAGCTTTTTTACGGATAACCATAAAATTGTCTGAATATTCTATGTACTTATAGTGGCTAGAACCTATTACAAAAAAAGATCTCAGAGTTATTTAGCAAGGCCTACGAGAAGGGAGTCAGTGAAAAAGACTTAACCATTCCGTTTCCCTATAGCAAACACAATATTACAATATAATCACCTATATAATACTACCAATTTGCTAGACATAATACTATTGGTCAAAAGGTAAAACAAACTTTATCATTAAGATATATGAAATTAAACTTCAAGCTATTTTGCAATACTTCGCAGTTTTACTTGTATTAGTTTTTCATTCATATAGTTACAGGCTGAGCCAAATGATTGCATACTGAATTATTGAGCAAAGACTAATTTATAAACATCCATATTTTCATCCTAAAAAATCATATTGCAAAAACGAATAGTATTGCTAATAAAGACCCGATTATAACCGAATTTACTGCACGAACAAGAGTTGTCACAGTTGCTAAATTCAATAGGATTTGAGATATATGAATCGACTCAAGTATTCCATATCAATAAATGTAAACCGAAATAGGCTAGCACTAGTTTGAATCTATATTCTTTACGATAATATTTTTGCTCACTTTGGATGATAGCGTTATGGTAGTTACATTATCAATGAGCAATTCTACTGTTTCATCAAAATCATATATTTGATTTACGACAATATTAGTTCCTAATTTTATTGTAAGTTCATTTAAAAATCTAAGGAATTCAGCCGTGTGTAAGTTGACCCCTACTACAATGGCCTGCTGTCCTACTTTCAGTTGATTGATACTGACTTGGCTCTGAACTGGAACTTGCCCTGACTTGTCAGGTATAGGATCACCATGGGGATCAAAACGCGGCTGACCGAGAAATACATCTAACTTGTCAATCAACTCATCTGATTGTATATGCTCTAATTGCTCTGCAATGGGATGCACTTCATCCCAAGTAAAGGCTAACTTTTCAACTAGAAAATATTCCCATAAGCGATGCTTTCTTATAAGCATTTTGGCTTCGATAATGCCGGCATCGCTTAATTTTACACCATTATATGCTTGATAGATCAGCAATCCTTTTTCAGCGAGCTTCTTCACCATGTCGGTTACAGATGCTGCCTTATTTTGAAGTTCTAAAGCGATGGCATTCGTATTGACATATTCGGAAAATTCACGCTTGGCCGATAGTGAATAAATAGCTTTGATATAATCCTGTTCACTAGTACTCAAGTTACTAATTACATATCCCATATCCTACACTTTGCTGATTTGATGTAGTCCAAGAGATTTTTCCAAAAGGCCAATATTAAATAGATAATTAGCGGGGACCAAGTGTTAATAAACAATGCATAGATAAAAAACAATCGTATATATTTTGACCCTATTCCAATGCGGTCACCTAACCAGCTACAAACCCCGAATATTCGCGGTTCAATATATTCACGTACCTCGTCTAATCTGTCTTTATGTAGAAATATCATAATTGCCATACAAACATACTATATATTTTCGATATTTATTATTTCGGGCTGTAGATTGTGCTATTTTCCTATTTTTTTTAATGGGCAATTTTTGAATTTAAGACTACAAAGGCCACTATAATAATTTCTTTTCTATTCGAGTGTTTTATTTGTTTTTTATTAAACCTTTTTGCAATAATGAGTGAGGCGGAAATCCATCAAGCAAGTGATTACACATTGGCCTAATCAAAGGTATTGTTCGCATACTCCATCAGATGAACCTAAGTTGTAAGACTTCCTTAGTCTCAATCTATCAAGTGTTCCGTTTTTATAACTGTGAAAATGATTTTTGCCTATCGATCAATGAGCTTGTTATGCTACCCTGAGGCGATAAATATTGAATGTCAAGATTGATTATTTGATCAACGGTTTGCTTAGCTCATTTGAGCAAATAGAGATGCTTATATAACATATTAATTTATGGTATTTAATTTTTACATTTCTTTCAATATTTCCTTCTCTTTTTTAGTCATCCCATTTATTACTTGATGATAGGAATGGTCGATCATATTTAGGATCATCACATTACTTAGACTGCCATTGAGTGAGATGGTATTCCAATGTTTTTTGTTCATGTGATAGCCAGGTACTACATCGGGATATTGTGCTCTCCATTCCTCTGCTTGTAAAGGCTCAGCTTTAAGATTGAGTGTAGTGGGATGGTCTAATGAAAGCAAACAAAAAATTTTGTCCAGCACTTTAAATACCAGTACTTCAGGACCAAATGGCAGAGATTCGGTAACCATTTTTTTTGTCAGGCAATAGGTTCGTATTTCTTCTATGTCCATAATCAAATTTATATTAAAAAATAAGGCCAAAATACGAAAAAGTATTTTGGCCTTGAAAATTATAATTAAAAATCAGGTTTTCTTTTAGAGCTGTTATTGAGCGGGTTCAGCAGGTGGAGCAGCTACAGGGAATTCTTTTACTTTTTCTCCGCCTTTATATTCATAATGAAGTTTTAGGTTGCCCTCTTCATTATACCACTTTACTTCACCTTCGCGTTTTCCATTTATCCATTTTCCTTCTTCCTGTAATTTTCCATTGTCATAATACAATTTTCGTTCTCCCTCTAACACCCCGTTTTGGTATTTAGCTTCTTCTTTAATCCTACTGTGATTGTATTTAAAAAAGGGTCCTTCGAATTTATCATTCACAAAGGTTGCTTTTTCTGTAATGCTTCCCGACTCGTTAAATTTCAAGTGAATACCATTTTTTTTGCCATCAATATAACTGGTCAATGATGTTGGAAGGTTTTTATTTGAATAACTCACCCAGGTCCCTTGTTTTTGCCCTTTGCTATCTTCCATCCCTTCTTCTAAAAGTTTCCCCTTTCCATCGTTTTTACTTACTGGTTTTAATCCACCCACACTTCCATTGGTACAGGAAGCAAAAAAAATAATGATCGAAAATAAAATGATTCGCATAACAATTTAATTTGGTTATTTTATTAATGATTTCTTTTTGGAAATACAATATTGAACAAACAATTAATCTAGCGAGCGCAGGCAAGATTTTAAAGCATCAAAGTCAGGCATTTCAGAGGCTTTTTCTAATACTTCGGCATATCGGATTATCCCATCTTTGTCTACAACGAAAACTGATCTTTTTGAAACGCCTTTCATATTCAATATCCAATCTTCACAACAGCAGTCATATAATCGACTAACGTCCTTGTTGAAATCCGAAAGCAATTCAAAATTATACTGATTAAGCTCTTTGAACTTGCCTAAAGTAAAAACTGAATCCACCGAAATTGCTAACACTTCGGCGTTTTGATCATTATAAAATCCTATCGAGTCACGGGTACTGCATAATTCTTCAGTGCATACACCAGTAAATGATTGAGGAAAAAATAAGATCACTACATTCTTACCTTTGTAAGAAGAAAGGGAAATTTCTTTCTTTTCAGTCGAAAAAAGTGTAAAGTCAGGAGCTGATTGACCAATAACTAATGCCATAATTTTATAAATTTAGAATGCAAAATTAATTTTTCTGGGAATTTTATTGGCAAAAAGGACAAAAAAATAGCCAAATCAATAAAATTTATCTTTTTTTAGCCTTTAATTGTTCATATCTTTGGTATATTAAATAAAAAATTTTACTTTTGCAGTCCAATTTTTGGTTATGTACGCTATTGTAGAAATCGCCGGACAACAATTCCGAGTAAATTCAGGTCAAGAAATCTTTGTTCATCGCTTAGCCGGTAAGGTAGGGGATAATATCAAATTTGATAAGGTTTTGATGACTAATAATGATGGTGCTGTAAGAATCGGCACCCCTTCTATAGCTGGAGCTTCAGTTTCGGCTACTATTGTTGATCACCTTAAAGGTGATAAAGTAATTGTATTTAAGAAGAAACGCCGCAAAGGGTATCGAGTAAGAAATGGCCACCGCCAATGTCTTACCAAAATTAAAATTAACAGTATCTAAAAAAATTAAAGAAAATGGCACATAAAAAAGGAGTCGGTAGTTCCAAGAACGGACGTGATTCACATAGTAAACGATTAGGAGTAAAGATTTATGGTGGTCAAGCAGTTATCCCTGGCAATATCATTATTCGTCAGCGTGGTACTAAGTACCATCCTGCTGATGGTGTAGGCATGGGTCGTGATCATACCCTCTATGCCCTAGTTGAAGGTGTTGTAACTTTCTCTAAGGGTAGATTAGATCGTACTTTTGTATCAGTATTAGGAGGACAAGCTACACAAGTAAGTCCAGCCCCTAAGCCTGCTAAAGCTGTTAAAGAAAAGCCAGTTAGCGCACCTAGTCCTAAGACAGCAGCTAAGGTTGCTGAAGCACCTAAGCCTGCTCCTGCTGCTGAAACGGCTCCAAGCAATGTAGTTAGTACACCATTAGTGGAAACGACTACAATTACTGAAACCATCGCTGTTAAAGACGCTTTCACTAAGATTGAAGGTATTGGCCCTAAGATAGCTGAAGTACTTAACGAAGCAGGTTTGTATTCGTTTCGTCAATTAGCGGATACCGATGCTGATAAAATTAAAGCAATCTTAGAAGCTGCAGGTCCTCGTTTCTCCATTCACAATCCCACTACTTGGCCTCGTCAAGCTGCTCTAGCTGCTGATGGCAAATGGGATGAACTAAAAGCTTGGCAAGATGAATTAGAAGGTGGTAAGGAATAATCCAAACTTCCTCTTAAATAATAAAAAAGTCGTTATTCGTATAACGACTTTTTTTTTGTGCTTATTAATATTGTTGATGAAATGTTTGTTCAGTTAATTATGTTTGAAACAGCTTTAGCATTTAAACAAGCTTTAGAATTACCTTGTATCGAGCAGAGACAATAAATCATTGTAAAAGGAAATAAATAGCAATAGATCCATAAGGGACAGCTTAAGAATTGCCTCATTACACTAATTTTTAAAACATTGGAATAATAATTTATAGTAGGGCTTGCTAAATAACTCTGAAATCTTTTATTATAAAAGGTTCTAGCCATTGTAAGTGCGAAGAATATTCACACAATCTTAGGGGTTTCCTTAGATAAGCTTTTATAATAATTATCAAATGACACCTTATGTACATTGCTCATTCAGGTTGTATTAGCAATAGGGATAGGCGCGAGCAACCAAGCGATAGCGCTGATTTTTGCTTGCCATTGAAATACAACTTCCGTCGAGTACCGAGCGAGAACTTTTAGCAGAAAATCAAGCGATAGCGCAGATTCTTGCTACCAATAGCAAAAATAAAGTCGCAAGTAACCCGGGCCGTAGGCATCGCTATAATCACATACTTATGAGTTATTGAACAAGCCCTGATCACCAATGTATTTAATGTTATAATCCCTGTCTATGCGCTCATTTCTTTAATGAATATGCGTTCAATAACAGAGTCATAGAATTTGGGTCATTTTTATATTATCAAAACTCTATAATTGTCATAGTTTGATAGTCATTATCGGGTTTAGTGTATTCAATCAAAATGACTGAAAATCACTGACAATATGACTTTTTGACAGATTAATTATGGCAATTAAGGCCATTATTTCCGCTTTGGAGCAATAATTTAGATGTGGCACAATTTTAATGATTTGTAAAATGTGCTCGTTTATTAGCGAGTTAATATTGTCGTAAAAATTTAAAAATTATAAATAATGGGAAAAATTATTGGAATTGATTTAGGTACCACTAATAGTTGTGTATCAGTAATGGAAGGAAATGAGCCAGTAGTTATTGCTAACGAAGAAGGCCGTCGCACCACTCCCTCCATCGTCGCATTTTTAGATAATGGTGAGCGCAAAATTGGAGATGCAGCTAAGCGTCAGGCGATTACTAATCCTACAAGGACCATCGCTTCGATAAAGCGTTTTATGGGCCATCGCTTTACTGAGATAGCAAATGAACTTGGACATACATCGTATAAGGTAGTTCGTGGAGATAATGATACCGTGCGTGTTGATATTGATGGCAGACTTTATACGCCACAAGAAATCAGTGCTATGGTACTCCAGAAAATGAAAAAAATTGCTGAAGATTATTTAGGTCAAGAAGTAACGGAAGCGGTTATTACTGTACCTGCTTATTTTAACGACAGTCAGCGTCAAGCAACAAAAGAAGCTGGTGAGATTGCTGGTCTAAAAGTAAAGCGCATAATCAATGAACCTACGGCAGCTTCACTAGCCTATGGTCTTGATAAGAAAAAATCGGATATGAAGATCGCTGTTTTTGACCTTGGTGGCGGTACATTTGACGTATCCATACTTGAACTTGGCGATGGCGTATTTGAAGTTAAGAGTACGAATGGTGACACACATTTAGGTGGCGACGATTTCGATAAAGTAATTATCGATTGGTTAGCCGATGAATTTAGTCGCGAAGAAAATATGGATTTAAGAAAAGATCCGATGGCCTTACAACGCCTTAAAGAAGCAGCAGAGAAAGCAAAAATTGAACTTTCAGGTGGAATGGAAGCAGAGATTAACTTGCCGTATATTACTGCAAAGGACGGTGTGCCACGACACTTAGTAAAAAAATTGAGCCGCTCAAAATTTGAACAGTTAGCTGATAGTCTAATACAACGTACACTGAAGCCTTGCGAAGCAGCCATGCGCGATGCTGGTTACAATACTTCTCAGATTGATGAAGTTATCTTAGTAGGTGGTAGCACACGTATCCCTAAGATTCAAGAAGTAGTAGAGAAATTTTTTGGCAAGAAGCCTTCGAAAGGTGTTAATCCTGACGAAGTAGTAGCTGTAGGAGCAGCTATACAAGGTGGCGTACTTACTGGTGAAGTTAAGGATGTATTGTTATTAGACGTTACACCTCTTACATTAGGTATCGAAACTATGGGTGGTGTGTTTACACCGCTTATCGAATCTAATACCACGATTCCTACCAAGAAGTCGGAAGTATTCAGTACTGCTGCCGATAATCAGCCAGGTGTGGAAATTCACGTGCTACAAGGAGAGCGTAAGATGGCTGCTCACAACCGTACAATCGGTCGCTTTACGCTTGAAGGAATTATGCCAGCTCCAAGAGGTGTGCCGAAAATTGAAGTCACATTTGACATTGATGCCAATGGTATCTTGAACGTAAGTGCTAAGGATCAGGGGACTGGTAAAAACCACAGTATAAGAATTGAGGCAACTACGGGTCTTTCTGATGCCGAAATTCAGCGTATGCGCGACGAAGCAAAAGCAAATGAAGAAGTAGATCGCCAAGCAAGAGAACGCGTAGATAAACTCAATCAGGCTGATGGTATGATATTCCAAAGTGAGAAACAACTAAAGGAATATGGTGACAAAATTCCAGCAGATAAAAAATCAACCATTGAGTCAGCTCTAGGTGAATTGCGCAGTGCCCATGGTGCTCAAGATATAGCTAGAATTGATACAGCACTTGAAGCTTTAAATAATGCTTGGCAAGCTGCTTCTCAAGATATGTATGCACAGGGTGGTGGCAATGAGGGCAACCCGGGAGGTAATGCCGGAGCTAACGCAAATACACAATCTTCGGATAGCGACACCAAGGTGGAAGACGTACAATTTGAAGAAGTTAAATAAGTTAATAGATAAATTTATGAATCGGGCATCTTGTTAAAGATGCCCTTTTTGTTGTCTAAAACTCTTGTTTTAGCTAACAACTGATAATTCTGTTAGTTTGATACCAGTAATTTCTAAATAATAAAGTGGTATTTGTATCGCAAATTTTCTATTAAAGTAAAGTATAAGAATAATGAAGAATTCGAAGATAAGATTGGAAGAATTGACGCCTGAATTGGCATTACAATTGCTTATGGATGGCAATAAAAGATTTGTGAATAACCTCTCGCACGATAAGAATTTATTGCAGATGGTAAATGAAACCAAGGACGGGCAATTTCCATTTGCTGCTATATTATCTTGTAGTGATAG
>CAYZQX010000085.1:0-11883 GCA_964480615.1 uncultured Chitinophagales bacterium
TTTCTTGAAAAATTCTTTATCCAATAAGGGTTACAGAGTTTTTAAGGAAAGACTATGTAGCAATTTAGGGGGATACAGCTTTTTTACATAAACCCATAAAATTGTGCGAATATCCATTCTACTAATAATATCTAAAACTTATAACAATAAAAGATTTCAGAGTTATTTAGCAAGCCCTTAGTATCGTTTTGGTAAATACAAAAAGGGCGTCTTACGACACCCTTTTTGTATAGGTAATAATCGTTAGTAAAAATCAGAACCTGAGTATCAAGCAATTTTCACTATAGAATAAATGATTCAATGATTCTTGGTAAAAATAGCTGAATATTGAGATCGATTTAGTACACAATAATTTTTTCATTTTGTAAATAATATAGAAACTGTTATGCACTCTTAAATTTTTAATAAAAATAAAGCTATCCACCACCTATGTTCATAATTATAAAAAACGAATTGTCAAAACGAGGATTGCATTGAATGGTTAGCTTCTTTTAACACACTATCAAAACTATTATGGGTAATCAGTGTATTGTGGATCAAAATTAGCCCAGCCAGTAGTCCAATCAGTGTCTTTAAATGCTCCGATATAATTGGTGGATGTAAACTGGGCTGGCAGTGTTGTTCCATTGGACAGCAAAGGTGATCCAGCTAGCGGTTGTGGCTTAGGAGCAGTGAAATCATTGTACATGTTATTCAGCGTCAAGTCACTTATGCTATAATTGGTAAAATTATTTGAATTCTGATGATAGAATGTGGTAGAGTCAGTTGTGAGGGTTTTAACATTCATATTACATAATACAAGACCTTTAATATTGGATAGCCCATTGACATAATTCGCTTGACTGCCTGTGCCATTGAATTCCAATCCTGCCTTTGGATAGCCGCCTATGACAACCGAATTATAAAGACTTATTGCGGAATTTCTTCTAATGAGTACGCCATCATTGTATTTTGAATTTACACTACCTTGACCCAAGAAGATGCTGAAGTTTGCAAATGAAGCTGAGGTAATAGGTGTAGCATCTGTACCGCTGCCATCATTATCGCTTTCGAATCCATTAGAGGAAGAACAAGTACATTGATCGGCGATATTGGGATCACGCAGTGCAAATCCAAATTGAACATTGCCACTAAATCCATTATCGGTATCAAAATCATCGTCAAGGGTTCTGAATGATATTAAGTGATCAGCATCAACATTGCCACCAAACCATTCAAAAGCATCGTCGCCCGAATAGGAAACTTGTATGTGGCTAAGTGTAGTACCACGACCTACTCCACCAAGAGTTAGGCCGTTAATTTCCTTATCGGTTTCGAATGCGATCCCAGCAAATTCAATTCGAACATACTTTAATATTCCAGAATTGTCATTGTCATTAGTACCTCCAAAAGTTGAAAGATTTTCACCTTCTATGGTAGCAGGATTTTTATTTACTGCAGCATTACCTAATAAGATTATTCCACCCCAGTCACCATATCCTCTCGATCCTTTAGGTTGGTTAGAAGTAAATACTATTGGTTCACTTGCTGTTCCTTCAGCCATTAACTTTCCTCCTGGTTTCACTATTAGAGATCCTTTAGTGTCTTTATCGCCTTTAATTATTGTGCCTGGTTCTATCGTAAGTGTTGCACCTGATTCTACATATACAAAGCCATTGATCAAATATTTTGTATTGCTCGTAAGGGTTGTGTTTTGAGTTATAGACCCAGTCAATAGCACTTGGCCAGCATTATTCGTATCCACATTATCAGTGCCATCATCCACATCCTTGCAGGAAAATACCAGCATTGTTAAACTCACTAAGAGCAATAATAAATTTTGCTTATTCATATAAAAGAAATTGGTTTTGAATAAATTTTTTTGAAATTTTATTAGGGAGGCGGAATCTGCTGACTACAGTTTTACTGATAGTCCAAGGGTTACATTAGTTCCTCGCTTGTATGACCTCCAGTTTTTATCCTCAGCATCAATTTTAAAATTGCTGTTCGTATCAGCTTTATATCTAAAGCTTTGATTCAATAGATCCTTGATACCTAATTTAAAATTGACATACTTTCCAATTGATTTTGTGACATTCAAATCTATAACATTACGTGCCAATTCATAGATCGTTTGGTTTCCAAGATTATCACCAGTTACAAATATCCTACTACCAGCCAAATTATACAATAAACTTACTTGCAGGCCTTCCATCTCATAAAAGATGCTTGTGTTGACTAAATAAGGTGATTGGCCTTGCAATGGTCTATTGGATATTTGAGATTCAAGATTATTGGCATTAACCGTACTGTGTATATAGGAAGCGTTTGCTGCAACTTTTAAGCGATTTTTCAAGATACCATTGACTGACTTTTTTATGTCGATCTCTGCCCCTAATAAATTAGCATCACTGGGATTTGTGAAATAGAAAGAAGTACCACTTCCTGCTGATCTTCCAGCTAATTCTATTGGATTTGTAATAAGTTTATAGAATCCTGCCAATGAAAATAGATCCCCGTTCTTATGGTATATTTCGTATTTAAGATCTATATTTTGAATGGATGCTGTTTTTAGCTCAGGGTTACCAGCTTTGGCAATATGAAGATTAAAATCATAGTAACTAAATGGCGCTATTTCCCTAAACTCTGGGCGATTGACTGTCATTCCATAAGCTATTCTCAACTTGTGGTGATCATTGATGCTGTATGAGAAATTAAGACTAGGCAATGGTGAGAATATAGGATTGTTCACATTTACCTCACTTCCTGATCCACGTACACGACTGTATAATTGCTGATGATTGTATTCACCTCTAAAGCCAAAACTTCCATTTAGCTTATCAGAAATGGGAACTAATAGACTCACAAAAACTGCTGAAAGCGTATTTTTAGTATTGTATTTATCATCAAAATTAGTTCCTTCTAACATTGTTACACCTCCAGAATTTGTCGTTAGGTTGTTCTCATCAAAAAATATTTCTGGCGATTGATAAACAAGGGATGAGTTATGTGGATTTACATAGCCAAACCACCTTGCATTGAAATCTCTGATCTTGTATTCACTATAGAATCCCGTCTTTAGTTTTAGGTCCTTATTGTAAAGTTTAAAATTATGATCTAAGTTCGCTGAAGCAAAGGTTGAATATTCATTAAGCGCTGACCAGAATCTAGCTGATTGTGTTAAGGATGGATTGGATACAGGAGGAACATCCATTTGAAATATTTGATCTGAAACATCTAAATCACCGCTTGTCGTAAATCGCCTATAATCAGGTTCATAGCGATTGGTAAATCCGTAGCCTAAATTGTAATTTAATTTAGTCCTATCGTTTATTTCATGGTTCATAACGATTTGCCCACTGTATATGGATCTGGTTTCATATCGAAATGCATAATTTTGAAAGTCCAAATCATCGAGGTAATTAGTTCCTATACGCTCTAATGTTTCATTGCTAGACATTTGATTGTATAAATTGAAGAAGTCAATTTTGAATTTTTCATTTACAATCATATTAAAGTTAGACATTAAGCTGATATTGGTTTTTTGGATATATCCATTGTCAATCCACTTGTACGCGAGTTCATTATTTTGTACACCTTCATATCGCTCTTGTATAGCATTTTGATTTTGACCATTCGAGATAGAATAGCTCAGATTGGTAATATTAGAACATTTTTTATTACCTAAATTAAACAACCGCTCTATCCCCAAGTTGGCACCGAAATCAGGCATTATTGTATGATCGCTTAATGAATAAAATGGCGAAAGCCTCTTGAACTGTTCATTGGCTATTGTACGATTACTGCCATTTAGTATGCTTCTACTAGCAAATCCTTGAGGCAATCCCCTAGTGCCATCGTCCACTCCTAAGAAATCCAATTTTCCGCCTTTGTATTTTAAGGTGCTAATTCCTGTCACATTCGATGTGTAGCCTGTTGATACCCCTAAATAAATTTGATTTTCTAATGGCCTGCTCTTTGAATGTATTTTAATTACTGCACCTGCTAACTCACCAGGATTTTCAGCTGTTGCTGTCTTTACTACGATCATGCGATCAATTGCCGAAGCTGGTAATAAATCAAAGCTAAAAGCCCGTACATCGACCTCTGTGGATGGTGTTATCGCCTCATTGAGTATAACAGTGTTGTATCGCTCATTCAGTCCTCTGATCATCGCAAACCTATTGTCCATAATACTGATGCCAGACATTCTTCTCAATACTTGTGAGGCGTCTTTGTCTTGTGATTTTGCTATTAATTGTGCTGAAACACCAGTCGCTATTTGTTCAAGTTTATTCATTTCAGCAAGCACTGAAATTTCAGTGTTTGTGATCCGATTGCTTGTGACTACCACCTCAGTTAATTCATTGTCAGCAGATTCTAATTTGATATTTCCCAAGTCCTTTGTCATATTAGCTTCTACTACTAGAGGTATGGAAATTGGCTTATAGGTCATTAGTTTAATTGACAAGGTATAGCTACCTGCAGGTATATTTTCTATGGTGAATTTTCCTTCAAAGTCTGATTGAGCGCCATACAATGAATTTTCAGCAGTCACTACTGCACCTATAAGCGTTTCATTTGTTTTTAAGTCTGTCAGTGTGCCATACACAGTACTGTTTTGCGCACTAATATTGTACAGACCTAAACAGATAATAACAACTAACAAAAAAGGAAAGGTAAAAATTCGCATATAAAATTTCATTGGATTAATTCCGCCACAAAGGTCATAAAGCAATGTTACCTAATCGTTAAGTCAATATTATCTAATTGTTTTTTTATGCTAAGAGAATTAATAATTTGTTAACAATGGGGGCGTATCTTATTCATTTATTATATCAATTAAATGTTTTTCAGAAAAGTATTCTTTTTTATTATTGATTATGAATCATTTGTGCATTTATTATAATAAATTCAAGAGTCAGTTTTACATTTTAGCCTTACTAGTGCACAATTCATTCATGGCATTTTACCAGCGTTAATACCATCTAATTTTCTCACCTTTAGAGGTGTTATTTTCATAGAAAAGGCAATTGAATTGGGATGTCTACGGCACGAGCGAGGACTTGCAGCAGAAAATCAAGCGATAGCACAGATTTTGCTACCTATAGCAAAAATAAAGTCGTATGTAACCCGGGCAGCAGGCATCGCCATAATCGCATACTTATTAGCTATTTAGCAAACCTTAAAGTAATGAAGTATCTTTATTATCAAGTGGAATAGTATTCAATACATTGGTTTATTCTATATATTGATTTTTTGTAATAGAATAGAGCAATCTAATGCACTTCAATTCTAAAAATGGATTCGAGCATACGGTTATTGATATAATCAGGGGTTAGTTTCATAAGATTGTTGCGCAGCCATATCGCAGACTTGTTTTCGATTTGAGAAAGCTTTCCCATATCCCAAGATCGTTGCACAATCATGTGTGCTTTACGAAGACGCAATTGGTTGTACTTTGCGGTTGCTTCATTGAAACCATATCCTTTATCTAATAAAGCGATCAGTGTATATACATCTTCTATTGCTTGACAAGCACCTTGCCCTAAATTTGGAGTGGTAGCATGAGCAGCATCACCTATCAAAACGAGGTTATCGCCATGCCATTTATCAAAAGGGAAAACATCAATAATCCCTGTAGCATATATTTTTTCGGGTT
This sequence comes from uncultured Chitinophagales bacterium, assembly GCA_964480615.1. Classification (GTDB taxonomy): domain Bacteria; phylum Bacteroidota; class Bacteroidia; order Chitinophagales; family UBA2359; genus CAYZQX01. Next base: position 5,642 of record CAYZQX010000085.1, read on the forward strand.
CAGTTGCACGGATAATCGCTTGGACAAGTGGATGAAATTCATTGAATTCTGTTGTAATATCTGTGCTTGAGTGACTCGAATTTTTAATATTATTTAGTGCATACCAATAGACCTGACTTTCGCTTAGCTTAACAAATCCAAAACGCTTTCCACGACCCCAAGCTTCAAGCGCTTGATGGTGATAAGTTGCAGGCAGTTTATATTCACTGATACCTCTCCAGCAATATTGATCGGCCTCTCGAATGCTTGCTTTATGCAATAGTTTTTCTCTTATTACTGAATGTATCCCATCCGCACCTACGATGGTAGTTGCTTCTATTACACTGTTATCGGCAAAACTTAATATATAGGGATTGCTATTTTCGATCTTTACTAGTTTTTTTGATAATCGAATATGTTCTATCCCCAGTTCATTCACTAATACATTTTGAAAGGCTGCTCGGTGTATGGCAATATTGGATACGCCATATTTTAGCTCAAATTGGTTTAAATGGCTAGTAGAAAGTTTATTTAATTTGTGATCAGTTACGGATATAGTAGAAATAGAATTTCCCATTTTTTCTATATGTGCTGAAAGCCCTAGAAATTTATAGATTTGCATGGCATTATTCGCTAAGATAATACCAGCACCTACAGGCATCAGCTCATCTGCACGTTCAAATACTTGTACAGCTAATCCTCTTTGCTTTAGTGCAATAGCCATAGTTAGTCCAGCTATTCCAGCTCCTATGATAGTAATATTTGCTTGCATTTTATTTGTGGAATTTATCGCAATTGATTATGAGTTTTGTAAATATACTGTATTGCATAGATCATTAGAATTTTGATTACAGTAGATTTTTTTCAAAACATATACTGTAGGACATATTGATGTATGGTTCAAAGTTGGGAATGATTTTGTATCCATTTTTTTTATACAAGTGAATGGCATCGGGCTGGTTAGTCCCAGTCTCTAATATGCTGATATTATATCCCAATGCGACTGCCCATTCTTCTAGTTCTGCTAAAATTTTACTGGCAACACCTTTTCCTCTAGCTGATGGTATTACATACATACGCTTAATTTCCACAATTGATTCTGATCTTATTTTGAAAGAACCACAAGCTATTGGGGTGCTGTTATCATAAACTATCACAACATTGTTAATGATGGAATTTTTATTGATATGAGCATAAAATTCTTTAAATTCTCCATCTTTAACTGCTAGGTCGATATCTAGCTCCTTGACAAGCTCAATATAATCGCTATTATCAGAGTCGGTACGGATGAGTTGGGTCATAATGGCATCTTATTTAATTTTATTTGGATTTTCTGTGGGTGATTAATGACTTATCGCTTGTTCAAGAAACCATTAGATAATGTAGTATGGACTTAATTTTTTAATACATCCTTCACGTAATCAATCCATTGGAAAGGTTTTATAGTGCTGTCGATGAAATAGTCAGGTTGCAATCCTCGATCATCAATAACAAAATCAGGGATTCTCAATGAACGCGAAAGCGCATAGAATAATTGATATTCCTTAGTAGGGGAAAATACATTATACAAATTAGAAATATCCAATGCCCCAAAGGTCGTAGTTCCAAAAAGTTTTACTTTTTTACTCTGCTTAGCAGCTAAGATAAATTGTTCGGCAGTGCTACCATTACCGCCATTAATAACAATTCCAACTTGCCTGGGATAATTGTATGTTGTATCTATTTTTTTTATATCTACCATTGAGGTGTCTAAATTCACAAATTCTCCTAGGTGTTTTTCAAGTTGCTCGTAGGATTTTTGAGCCCATTTTTTATCTTCTTCATCAAAGCCATATTTTGGATCATTAATGAAATCTAACATTCGCTGATTGTTGAGCTTAGTAGACCGAAATTCGGTGTTAATTGTTCTTATGGGATTGGTATATAGTAGGGGCAATACCTCGGCATAGCTATTGTCGCTTCCTCCGCCATTATTTCTTATATCAATTATTAAATATTCAGTACTTGTAATTAATTGTTTATTATGTATTATTACACTATCAATCATTTTTTTCATAGAGGTTTCAAAGCTTGGAATTCTCAGTAAGATTGTGGAGGCGTCGATTGTTTCGATGTAAGGATCTGTGCTTCCCATAATCTTGCTAAATTGTGCTATTTCAGGAGTACTAATTGTTTTGGGATTTAATCTCCGGAATATAAATCGGCCTAGCTGTAAATTGTTATCGTCATACATTTCTATATTATTGAAATGGGTTGCTGACTTATCACCTAGGAAATAGATGCCATGTTCTTTTTCCCCTTCTTTAAATATTTTTAGTTTTACATCACCCTTAGACCAATTATTATTGCCAGAGGCAACTATGAATCCTGTATAGCAAGTGTCTGTTTTTTTTATGCCAATTGTATAAGGATCTGAGATCCATAAGCCTTCATAATCTTGATGTGATTTTGATTCGAGGTATTTGGTAAATTCAGTGTGATCTATATTAATTTTCTCCCAAGGTCTTGCGGGTTCTTCGCTATTCGTTGCAGCTTCATTTTGATTAGAGCTGTCTGGTACATCCATAGGAATAATCGCATAATGCCCTTTCCTGAAAAAGCTTAACCAGCTATTCAGTAGGGCGGTACAAGCTGGCTTCTCACTAATAGTTTTTAGCTGTTCTTCAATCAACTTATTGTGAATTTGATAGGCCTGTATTCCCTTAGCAGAGACGCTGTGTGCAAAGCCGGCATCATTTTCTTCAAATGTTTTTTTTAACCACTGATATTCAATATTGCAATCACAGGATTGGCCATACATTGTGTAACTACTTATCCACAATAAGCAGAGGAGGGTTATTAAATTTATTTTCATAGCTGGGCGGAAATGATTTTAATATCAGGTGCTTCAGTTCTTTCCATTAGGGAATAGGATAAAAGCACCGCAAGTTACAGAAAAATATTTTTTTCAATAATGAAGCGGATAGTAGTGAAAGATCGTTATGCCGTATTGTAAAACATCTTAGAATTATTCATTTAGTAGAAACTTTTCATAGTCAGTATTGAGATATTTAATAATGCGATAAATTGATCGAATATATAATTTATGGGCAAGGCTTAGTAGGTAATCAAATTAGTTAGTTTATGTTGCTATTGCGATAGGGATTGTAAGGGTTTGTACTTGGCTGGCAGGTTCACACAGCTAGTATCCAAACATCATTTTTTTATAACCTGCCAGTCAAGTACCGGAGCGACAGCGCAGCCCTGTAAAGCCCGGGCCTGCCCCTTCGCTTTGCCGAAGGGCAGGTATCGCCCAAATACTTGTATTTTATTTTTTGGAAATTTATATTGCTTTATGGTGCTGAATAATTACTTTAGATCAGGCTTTATAATTGAAAATCTATTTGCTTAGTAGTTTTGGGAATTAGCGGTTGTGTTCATTCGGATTTTTCGTCCATTTTGTCTATTAACTTGCAGTTTACTGTTTTTCGATATGTGAGAATTAGCTATTTTTGCAGTTCCTTTGACAATAAGTGGAAGGGGATGTATGAATGCCAGTGGAGATTGTGTTGCAAAGGATTGTTTATTTTGCACACTTTTAGTTCAAAGTTTTGAAATGAGAATGAGCTATGAGCAGCTTCATTGAGGAGTCGAAATTTTTATGTGAAAATTGGATAGCCTTTTTTTATTTTTTTTGAATAAGGGAAATAAGATGATTATTCTTGCCACAGAAGGGTGAGATGGAATATTTTTTTTTTGGTTATGTGTAATAAAGTTGTAAATCAGTATTAATATTATGTCACTATTAGATAAGTCATATCAACCACAGGACATAGAAGCCAAGTGGTACCAGCATTGGATGGAAAAGGAATATTTTCGTTCAGTCCCCAATGAAAAAAAGCCATTTACAATTGTGATACCGCCTCCTAATGTAACAGGGGTGTTGCACATGGGTCATATACTAAACAATACGATACAAGATGTATTGATACGTCGTGCACGTATGCAGGGATTTAATGCTTGCTGGGTGCCAGGCACTGATCATGCTTCCATCGCTACAGAAGCTAAGGTAGTACATAAGTTGAAAGAAGAAGGCATTAATAAGTGGGATATTTCTCGTGAGGAGTTTCTCCGTCATGCATTTGAATGGAAAGATCGCAGTGAGTCGGTGATCCTCAAGCAGTTGCGCACCTTAGGTGCTTCTTGTGACTGGAGTCGCACCCGATTTACGATGGAAGATAAGTTGAGCAAAGCAGTTATTCAGTCTTTTGTGGACTTGTACAATAAGGGATTGGTTTACAAGGGATGGCGCATGACAAATTGGGATTCAGCTGCAAAAACTGCCGTATCCGATGAAGAAGTTTATCACAAAGAAGAGCAGAGCAATTTGTATTTTTTGAGGTATCAGATAGAGGACAGCGATGCCTATATAACTATAGCTACAACGCGACCTGAAACGATTATGGGTGATACTGCAATATGTTTTCATCCTGAGGATGAACGCTATACACATCTCAAAGGAAAACGTGCACTTATTCCATTGCTAAACAAATCAATACCGCTGATCTACGATGAATATGTGGACCGCTCATTTGGTACTGGGGCATTAAAAATTACGCCTGCTCATGACATCAATGACTATGAGATAGGCAAGCGTCATAACCTCGATTTTAACAACATACTCAATGAAGATGGAACACTGAATAGCAATGCTAAATTGTATGTAGGTGAAGACCGATTCATCGTTAGAAAAAAAATTGTAAAGGAATTAGATGCCAAAGGGCATTTAGTAAAACTAGAATCGCATGTTCATAAGATAGGTTATTCGGAACGCACTCATGTAGTTATAGAACCACGTCTTACCCAGCAGTGGTTTGTGCGTATGGAGGAGCTCAGCAAACCTGCACTTGAGCATGTAATGGATGATACGATAAAGTTTTTTCCTGATAAGTATAAGAATGTCTATCGCCACTGGATGGAGAATATCCGTGACTGGTGCATAAGCCGACAGTTGTGGTGGGGGCAGCGAATACCTGCCTATTATTACAATGAGGATGAATATGTAGTGGCTATTTCAGCGGCAGAAGCATTGCCACTGGTACAAGCTAAACCTGGTTATGAAAATATTAAGATAGAAGAGTTGCGTCAAGATTCTGATGTAGTAGATACTTGGTTTTCCTCATGGCTATGGCCGATTGCTGTATTCGATGGATTTGAACGTCGCGATGAAGTAGATTATTATTATCCTACGGATGTATTAGTGACTGGCTGGGATATTATCTTCTTTTGGGTGGCGCGTATGGTCATAGCAGGTTATGAGTGGCGTGGTGAGAAGCCATTTCACAATGTGTATTTCACAGGGATGGTGCGCGATAAGCAAGGCCGCAAGATGAGTAAGTCACTAGGCAATTCACCTGAACCTATGGAGCTTATTAAGAATTATGGTGCTGATGGTGTCCGCATAGGGGTATTGTTAAGTGCTCCTGCTGGCGGTGATTTATTGTACGATGATAAGCTTGTAGAGCAGGGTCGCAATTTCAGCAATAAGATATGGAATGCTTGTAGGTTAGTGAAAGGGTGGGAGACCCGCGAAGGAAAAAATGAAGAGCTGCTGCCTGTAATAGACTGGTTCGAACATAAGTTGCAGCGCACCATTGAAGCTACTGAAAAATCATATTCTGAGTTCCGTCTTTCGGAGGTGGTCAATACCCTTTACAATTTTATTTGGGATGATTTCTTTTCTAATTATTTGGAACTTATAAAGCCTGAGTTTGGTCAGCCTATAGATGCACATACCAAGGCGAAAACGCTTGAATTATTTGAGGTGGTGTTGCAATTATTACATCCATATATGCCATTTATAACTGAAGAAATCTATCACCAACTTGCGGTGCGAGCTGAGGATGATTGTATTATTATTTCTAAATATCCAGTGGCTACTCCATACGATAATCAACTTATCGAGCAGGGTGATATGGCAATTGCGATACTTTCTAAGCTCCGCGACACTAGACAGCGCAATAGCCTTGGTATGCGTGAATTATATGAGTTGCAAGTACAGAGTGATAAGCCACAGGTATATGCTTCTTACTTGCCTATAATTATAAAAAAAGGTTTCATTCGTTCTTGGTCATACACGCAAGAAGAACCGAGTGGTGCATTGACATTTTTGGCGAACAATGACAAGTTCTTTTTCATCACTGGACAAGCGATTGATACCGAAGCTGAGAAACTGCGTATAACGGCTGAAATTGATTATCTGCGCGGGTTTTTAGACTCTGTAA
>CAYZQX010000086.1:0-11776 GCA_964480615.1 uncultured Chitinophagales bacterium
CGAAACGAAGTGTAGCCTGGAGCAGCCCGGGCCTGTAAGGCATCGCCAAAAATTTTAAAATTTTTAGTTGTTTAGCAGACCCTAGTTAACTAACTCGAAAATCTTCACTAAGGAAGATGGCTAGCCCTAATTAGTAAGCTTAAAAAAAAGCACAATATTTATTTTCTAAAACAATTAATTAGTTGATAAAAGGTAATAACTCCTGATAATATAATTGGGTAACTCTCAACTATAATTCCGAATGTTACTAAGAGTGCTAAAATCACTATTCTATTCGCAAAATAACATGATTCACTGCTAAAAAATCAGCAATAAAACAGGAAAAATTTCTAAGTCATTATAAAGTGCAAATTGAAATTATGAAAATATGAAAAATAAAAACTGCAGATTGCGCTAATTACAACTTTTATTGAGCGAATATTGGCTATCTATTAACATTTTAATGGTCTAAGGATAGGGCGCAATATGTTAAAAATTTAACAATGCTTGGGTCTCGGCTCTAGAGAGGAATTGGGTCATTAGTCATATTTTTCTTACCTTTGTACCAAAATTTTGTGTTATGGCTTGGAATATTAGGATAGAAAAAATAAAAGAATCAAAAATTAGCTCAGTTGATTGGAACAATGTGCCATTTGGTAAAGTGTTCTCAGATCACATGTTTATTGCTGATTATGAAGATGGAAAATGGCAAAATCCGCGCATAATCCCTTTTGATAAAATACCGATGAGTCCAGCCTTTTCAGGAATTCACTATGGTCAAAGCATATTTGAAGGTATGAAAGCACAAAGAGATAATAGTGGGAACATTACCTTATTTCGCCCTGATCTCAATGCCAAGAGAATGAATATTTCAGCGGAGCGAATGGCTTTGCCTACAATTGATGAGGAGGAATTTATACATGCCTTAGTTGAGTTAGTAAAAATTGAGGAGCAATGGATTCCTAGCAAAGAAAACTATACCCTCTATTTGAGACCGGTAATGTTTGGCAATGATCAAAGTATAGGCGTAAAACCGCCTGACACTGCAATGTTTATCATAATGTGTTGTCCAGTGGGTCCATATTATACAACTCCACTGAATGTTAAGATTGCTGAAAAATATGTGCGAGCTGTACCTGGTGGTGCCGGCTTCGCAAAAGCTGCTGGCAATTACGGTGCTACCTTAATGCCTGTAAAAGAAATAAAAGCTGAAGGATATGATCAATACCTATGGACCGATGTGTTCGAACACAAATACATACAAGAAGTAGGTACGATGAATATTTTCTTCGTTATTGATGGTGAAGTACATACACCTGCACTCGATGGAACTTTACTCGATGGGACTACTAGAAACACATTAATTCAACTTTTTAAGGACAATGGAATTGCCGTGCACGAACGCAAGATCAGTGTAGATGAATTGTATGAAGCGCATAAATTTGGGTTGCTCAATGAGTGTTTTGGTAGTGGTACCGCTGCTGTAATTTCTCAAGTTCAAAAGCTCAGTTCATCCAAAGGTGATATCTTGCTCAATGTTGATTTAGAAAACGGCCTAGCTGCCACAATCAAAAGAGAATTACTGCAATTAAGAGCAGGCCTATTGCCTGATAAGCACAACTGGGTATTGCGACTCAATGCGCAGCCTGCCTCTATAGGATTGTAATCACTTAGTTATATACTGCTGAAGTTTATATTGGAAAAACACCTAACAAAAACACCTTGTATTGTGTATGATATCTGTTCCAATTAGTGTATTCCTAATTTGATTTACAAGACTACAAATGATTGCTATCAATTGTGATCTAATAGTGTGCTATAGTATAATACTGAAAGCAATCAAATTAATCCAGTGTTTAATTTATTATTGGGCAATTAATAGCATGTGCGCAGCTATTCCGAACTTATAAGATAGGTATAGTTTTCTGCTAGGTTTCACTACAATTGCAATTGTACCAGAGAAGTTCATTGCTAGAACATAATATGCCCTTCATACATTATTAGCTTGAGTTAGGTCATTTTCATAGCAACCATTGAAATACATCATGCTAGTTTCGCAATCTAACAATTACAAAATATTTTTATCAAAAAAAATCCTCGCAAAGCTATATAATAACCTTGCGAGGATAATTAATTATCATTGAACTTACGGATAAGCTAATAGTGCTATAACAATGCCATCGGCACATTGCATATTATAATAATCTTATGCAAGTTTTGCTTGGAGATTGGTGTCGAGTGCATCTAAAAACTCTTCAGTATGCAAGTAGTGTTCAGGCTTCACATCATCACCATAGATACACAATGCGAGGTCCTTAGTCATCTTGCCGCTCTCCACAGTTTCCACACACACTGCCTCTAGCTTATGACAAAAATCTATCAATGCATCATTGCCATCGAGCTTGCCTCTAAATGCAAGCCCTCTTGTCCAAGCAAATATGGATGCTATGGGATTCGTCGATGTTTTTTTACCTTGTTGATGCATGCGGTAATGACGGGTTACTGTGCCATGTGCTGCCTCAGCTTCTACAGTGCCCCCATCAGGAGTTACTAGCACACTTGTCATAAGACCTAGTGATCCAAAACCTTGACCTACTGTATCGCTTTGTACATCACCGTCATAATTTTTGCAAGCCCACACAAATGCGCCATTCCATTTTAATGCAGAAGCAACCATATCATCAATGAGGCGATGCTCATAGGTTATGCCTTTCGCATCATAAGCAGCCTTAAACTCCTTTTCATACACTTCAGCAAATATATCACGGAAACGTCCATCATATTTTTTTAAGATAGTGTTCTTAGTACTTAAATACAATGGCCATCCCTTATCCAATGCCATATTAAAACAACTGCGTGCAAAACCAAAAATACTTTCATCGGTATTATACATAATCATTGCTACGCCATCACTTTTAAAGTTAAATGCTTCCCAAGTCTGCGTTTCCCCTGCTTCATTTGTAAAACTCATAGTGAGCTTGCCCTTGCCCTTGGTTACCACATCAGTAGCCTTGTATTGATCGCCATGTGCGTGACGACCTATGATGATGGGTTTTGTCCAGTTAGGCACTAGACGCGGCACATTGGTACACACGATAGGCTCGCGAAATACAGTACCACCTACTATATTGCGTATCGTCCCATTTGGCGACTTCCACATCTCTTTCAAACTAAACTCTTTTACCCTATCTTCATCAGGGGTAATGGTGGCACACTTAATACCCACATTGTATTTTTTAATGGCCTCAGCGGCATCAATCGTCACCTGGTCATTCGTTGCATCACGGTGTTCGATTCCTAGATCGAAGTACTTAATATCCACATCCAAATAAGGCAGGATAAGCTTGTCCTTAATAAATTTCCATATAATACGGGTCATCTCATCACCATCCATTTCAACCACTGGATTGGCTACTTTAATTTTTGTCATTCTCGTTATTTTATTAATTAAAAAATGTGCTGTAAAATATAATTTTTTTTGCTAATCTAATAAATGTGCGCTGATTTTTTTTGTCAGATAACTAATGTATAAATTAATATAAATAATTGGGCATCTCGGTTCATTACACTTTGTTCCATTCACCGCCGGGCTGTCCATTGCTCCGCTACGCTGCGGCCCTTAGCTGCGCACAGGCTGGCACTTATAGTGCCACAATTCCCATCCCTGATGCGGACGCTTTACGCTTCGATAATCATTCGGCTATTTATATGATTTGCTCTTAATTAGCATTGATTATAATGATACGAACTTAATATATACTTAATTGATTGAACATGCCTACACCATTACCTCATACTATCCCCTATTAGAATATTCTTGAATAAATACGCAATAAAAAATGGGTAACATTCACTATGCTAATCATCCAATTAATGCCTATAAAATAATACCCCGTATTCAGTTATTACATCAGACCAATAATGAATTCCTAACTGACCCGCTTTGATCTCATAGCAATTTATAATCGTATAATTATATGAAAACAGGACAATGCAACCCTGTGTTGATATAACTTAGAACTGCGATTTCTTATCTATACTTCTCTCATTCATAATACAATCATTCTAATATGAAAATGACTAAAACTCTTTAACACATATATTAATAAAAACAATACCACTCATACCCCATTCTATCAGCTTACTATAAAAATTACAGTATAAATTTATAACTTACTTATAGCGCACATCGCTGAGAAATAACCCTTGTGGAGGAACTGATATATTTAAGTCAAAATAAGTTTGTGTGGTTAAGTGATGATGAAAAGTTTGAGGGCTGATCTTGGCTTGGCCTACCGCCAACATGGTGCCTACTATGCGTCTAATCATACCTCTAAGAAATCGATTGGCCGCTATATTAAATTGCAACTTATTGTTTGCAATATCTTCGGTAAGACTTGCATGATAGATGTCGCAAAGATAATGAGTTTGTGCACCACCTGTTTTACAAAACGCCCTAAAGTCCTGATATTGAACCAGTGATTCAAAGCACTGCCGCATTAATTCAATATCTAATAAATCCCTTCTTATAAGCAAGCTGTAAGGTTCTAAGAATGCATCTTTATGAAAGTGACAATGGTAGGTATAAGCGCGGTAGGTAGCATCGAATCGCGCATTAAAACTATCGGCAACTTGGCTGATATGATGAACACTGATATCCGCAGGTAAAAACTTATTGATGCGATGCATAAAGCCATTGGGAGGACTACCTTGAGCATCAAAATGCAAAAAAAACTGTGAGGCGTGCACACCAGTATCCGTCCTGCCACAACCTGTAGAAATTATAGGCTCATTGAATATTGTGCTTATGGCTTGGTCTAATACGGACTGAACAGTAATGGAATTGGGCTGGGCTTGCCATCCGTTATAGTTCGTTCCCTTGTATTTAATTTCTAATAAGTAACGCATTCAACTTGAATTAACTTGCCGCCATACAATTCATTGCGCTATAACAATACATACACTTTTATGATCACAGAGCAACTGACCGATTATAGCTTTCGCCTATTGCTGTCCTTCCCATCCATCTTATGGCAAATTCATAGATTGCCCTGTCCACTGTGCAAATAATTCTTTTTGAGCATCAGTAGCATCAGGCTTTTTTGTAATCTTATACACAGGAGTTTTATTATAATCCAATTGCAATTTAATGGTGCGCATAGCACTGCTCCGTGCAATCGTAAACTCCACAGTATCGCCTGGTTTATATCTTTTCAAGTCTTCATTCATATCACTGCTCACCCTTATATTATTGATGGCTATAATTTCATCATTGACATTCAATCCATATTCATAAGCGACGGTTCCTTTAATTACTTTATTCACAATTAATTTCCCTTGCGTATTCGTAGTGGTCATTCCCATGTATGGCATTTTTTCATTGAGGGGTTCAGCTTTAATATCGAGACCTACATAACCCAATACTTCTTGATAAGGCATAGGTGAACAGCTATATACATAGTTATCTAGCACTTGTGTAAAGTCTTAGCCACCCACCTCATTGAGTACGGCTAAGAATTCCTTTTCTGAATACCCTATATCTTTCATTAGGTAATAATCTTTCCACAATTTCTTTAGCACATCATCGAGTGATTGTTTTCCACCTGAATTATGGCGCAGCATAAGATCCAGCGTAAGTGCTGCCATTGCGCCTTTGTCGTAATAGGAAACACAGCAATTATCGCTATTTTCATTGCGGCGATAATATTTAATCCAAGCATCTAAACTAGACTCAGCAAGAGATTGTACTTGATTGCCTGGCAATGATTCTACTCCATTAATAAGGGTTTCCAATTTTTTAATATACTCACTGCCATTAATAAATCCAGCACGTGTAGGCAGTAGCTCATCATAATAAGCGGTAAATCCCTCGGCAACCCATAACTGGCGTGTAAAATTTTCCTCCTCATAGTTAAATGGTCCCAATTCCACAGGTCTGATGCGCTTTACATTCCATAAGTGAAAATACTCGTGACAGGCAAGGCTAATAAAATCGAAATACTTTGGATCGTTGTATGCCCATCGAGGATAGATTAGTGTTGTGGAATTTAAGTGTTCCAGCCCACCTTTCATTCCTTCAGAAGCAAGCACGATAAATAGATAATCCTTGCAGGGATGTGTATCATTAATGACCTTAGCTGTTGTCTCTACTACAGTCTTGAGATCATTGGTTAGCTTTGTAGGATTGTAATTTCCGGGTCCTTGCATGGCAAGGCGATGCGGAATACCACAAGCAGTAAATGAATATTCTTCTTGGTTGCCTATGAGTATTGGGGAGTCCGCAAGTACATCAAAATTATCGCAAGTAAATGTATTATTCATATTCGCGATAGATGGCAAGGCAGTACTTACTTTTTCCCATCCATTATAAGGATTGATGCTTACAATGGATGGAAGCTCAATATGATCAGCGATATACATAAACAATCCTGCTCCGCTGATATAGCCATAACTATCATCGAGGAAACAGGTTCTTACGGATAGTTCATAGGCATACACTGAATAGTTTACTATAATTGTTTTTGCTTTGCTCGTCTCTATGGACCAAGTATTCTTTTTAGTTTTTATTGTCTTTAATTCATTGCCTTTACCATCTTTCGCAAGGAATCCCTCAACATTTTTTGCATATTCTCTCATCAGGTAAGAGCCTGGTGTCCAAGCCGCCATTTTGAGATCTAAATTCTCTGAGTTCCAGTTTTCGATTGTCATCTCCACCTCAAAATAATGGGTATGCGGCTTAGGCATACTTATCTCATATTTTAATAATGTGTCAGCGTGCAGTAAATTATTCATGAGCAAACTAATAATTAATACAATACAGAAAATGATCTTTTTCATCAATCAATAATTCCGCAAATATAATTGAATAATCTAAAACTTAAAAGGTTAGATTAGGTAATTTGATGGAATAATAGGCGGGAATTAAGGCCAATAGATTGATGTGAAATACGCTAAACTAGCTCCCTACAGACTTAATTGCTCTTGATCGGACAATTCTTATGCGCAAATCATTCACAGGAGACGAGGTGCATTTATATGCAATCTAGTAACCGCCGAATTGCTGAACAATGCCTACTTGATTATATTTTAAATTGTAGAAAAAAAAAGACCGTCTCGTAAATTCAACACTCCATTAGGTTGATGCATTGAGTACTCGACTCCATAGCTATTGTATTTGCTGAATATACCTAGAATTCATTCTCACCACTAATTACAAAATAGCAGGCGCAGCTGTGCATTGTTCTAATATTGAAACAGTAGGTTATAGAGTTGTAGTGTGAATAGTAATTATAGCTTTATAAGTAAGTACTCCTCAATGACAAACTAAACTGTACTTAGCGGTGGTTGAGCATATCATCACAAGATATTTTTAGCTAACTAAATTGCAAACTAATACCAATCAACTCACATCGCCCATTATGAAACCAAAAAAATTAAAACCGCTTTTTGCTTTAGCGCTTTAGGCTATTACACCACTAAATTGATCCTGTTTATTAATTAATATTTTTAACCAGTTTACATGCGATAGGGATCGACGCGGATATCCTTTTAGGAGGCAATTTAGTTAATAGTATTTTTGCTAATGGTACAGCTTTCTCTTGAATTAATAGTGATCTTACTTAGTAATTCCCTTGCCTCCTAAAAGATAGGAGCATAGAGCCCGGGCCTGTAAGGCATCGCCACAATCAAATAGATTATAAATATGAAGCAAGCCTTAGTTATACAATATCCATTCTAACTCGCTGAGTATGCAAGCAGTGGCACCCCATATCGTAAGTTCATCGATGACATAACAGGGTACATTCTCCAGCTTAGCGCCCCTCACTTCAATGGTCTTATAGGTCTTATAATTATCATCGAATAATGTATTAATCGGCAGTGAAATGATATCTGCAACTTCAAGTTCTTGACGAATGAAATGAGGTATTGTATTGCTATAAGCAAGTATCGGCGTTATTATGGTCTTAGAAGGATGGGTATATACATCTGTCAACTGCAGCAGGAATTCAACCTCCTTTTCGCGTATGCCCACTTCTTCATAAGCTTCGCGATAGGCTGTACCTATAATGGATTGGTCAGACTGTTCCCGCTTGCCACCAGGGAAAGCTATTTGCCCGCTATGAACACCATCATACTCCACCCTGCGTATCAATGGTATCATGAACTCATCCGCTCTTTCATAGAGCAATACGAGCACTGCTGCCTGTCTTGCTTGACTGATCTCCATATCAGTGGGCAATAAACGTGCATTAGCATTAGGTGCCATTTTTTCATGCGCCTTAATTCCTGGCAAATTGCCTTGTAGGTAGGGTTGAACTTTTCTTAATAAGGATTGATACAATAATAATAATTTTTAGTGAATAAACTGATAATGATTATCAAGAATGATATCAATAAGCGAACAATTAAAAATACCATTCCATGGGACACAAAACTTGTAAGCAAAATACATTTACAACTTATTAGCTCCCCAATATGTCAATAAAAAAATCTATAATTGTTTTTATGTATGAATCTAAGTGTTACTCCATCGAATTGCGATAATTTATTACGCAATAGCACCTTTAGGAGGTATGGCGTACATGCGGCCATATTTATCTTCAGCATAATCCATAAAATGGCGGAAATTTAACTTCTCACCAGTGATACGTACACACAACTCATCAGCCGTATAAATCTTTCCATACTGATGTATATTCTTGCGCAGCCAGTTTAGAAACGAGTCGAAATTGCCCACTGCTATTTCTTGTTCGAGACCATCGATATCTTGTACAGCTTGCTTATAAAATTGTGCTGCATAAAAACTGCCTAAAGAGTAGGTAGGGAAATAGCCAAAACTACCATGACTCCAATGTACATCTTGAAGGCAGCCCATCGCATCAGAAGGCACATCGATATCTAAATATTCTTTGTATTTTTTATTCCAAGCGGCTGGGATATCGGCCACTTTTAGTGAACCTTCGATCAGTGCTTTCTCTAATTCAAACCGCACTAAGATATGGAAATGATAAGTCAATTCATCGGCATTAGTCCTTATGAGCGATGGCTGAACGAGGTTCATAGAGTGATAAAATTTTTGAAGACTCACCTCTTGTAGATTTTCAGGAAACAAGGATACTAGTTTTGCATAAAAATATTTCCAAAAATGGATGCCACGTCCTACATTGTTTTCCCATATTCTCGACTGTGATTCGTGTATAGCAAGCGAAGCGGCATCGCCATTTGGCATGCCATATTCATCGGCCTTTAATCCCTGTTCATAGAGGGCATGGCCTCCTTCGTGGATACAACTCCACAACATCTCAGCAAAATTATTTTCATTTACCCTTGTGGTCACTCGCACATCATCCGAACCAAACGAGATTGTAAAAGGATGGGCAGAATAATCTTGACGGCCTCTAGTAAAATCAAAGCCCATCTTATTCAACACATCAATCCCAAATCCCCATTGGGTATCTTTATCATAATGCTTAAACATCCATTCTGATTCGGGCTTTGGACATTTATTGATTTCTTTCACAAAATTGACTAGTTGTGCTCTTACATCTTCAAATAGTAAAGTAATTTCAGCAGTCTTAGCACCTGGTTCAAACTGATCCAATAGGGCATCGTAAGGATGATCCTTATATCCCAATATCTCGGCTTCACGGCGCTTTAACGCCACCATTTTCTCGAGATCATCCCTATACAAGCTAAAATCGTTGGCCTTGCGTGCAGCTACCCAGCTATTAAAACACTTGCTTGTTAGTTCAGTAATTTCTATGACAAACTCAGCAGGATATTTTTTATTTATGATGTAATTTTTTTGCGCTTCTTCTACATTTCTCTTTTGTTCAAAACTCAAGTCTTTATCCTCCGATAGGTTATTTAATAATTGGCCTAGTTCATCGGAAGTCTTTAAATTATGTACCATACCAGCCAAGGTAGAAATTTGTCTTGCCCTTAATGCTGATCCACCTGTAGGCAAATAGGTCTCTTGATCCCAATGAAGGACTGTCATCGCCTTTTCCACATCAGCGACTTGCTCTAATATTTTTTTAAATTGATTATATGTGTTCATAATGGTTTTTTTTGTTTTATTCTTGTTTTCAAAATTAAAAAAAAGGTTATGTGCTACATCACACACAATTGTACAATAGCCCTGTGCTTAAAGAATCTCAAGCATTTATTATATATTCATACAAAATCAGCGTATAGAATCCTATACTGTGTTAAAAGCCAATTCAAAACGTCTATATAGGGATCGTATTGTTCTTTCTATCCTTCTTAGCATTGATTAATAAGTTTGGGCTAAGAATAGACTGATTATTAAAATAAAGAAATCAAACGCCTAGGATCACAAGGTTAAAAAAGTAGGTTATCAGCCATTCAATTTTATTCTATCCCACCCTATCAAGGGAATACCCACATATTAATAACTCAAGCCACTTTAATACAAAATAGTAGGCTAGTTATCTTGTTTTGATTTATGACTGATAGCAACCATGCCTAATAATAGCCAGCCTAGTATCATTAGTGATCCGCCAATAGGTGTTACTGGGCCAAGCCATTTCATACTTTCGATACCAAATAATGATTTACAGCTCAAAAGATAGATCGAAACACTAAACAAAAGACTTCCTATGACTAGGAGCAGTAGCCCGTTCTTCCATCGGGACAGGCTTTCGAAATGACGCATATTAGACAATGCTAATAGGGCCAATCCCGTGTACATTTGGTAGCGAACACCCGTTTCATAACTCACAAGAGACTCAGGGCTCAGCACTGCTTTGAGTGCATGCGCACCAAATGCCCCAAGGACAATTCCTGTACTAATCAGTAGGCAGGCAACTATAAGGCTAACTCTATTATTCACAATACACTAAAAAAAATTAATTTTGCGAAGCTTTTTCTATTGAAGCGCAAATTTAATAAAATCCCCACCAATCATTGATTTCACATAGACGATATATTAGCGTATTCCTATTTTTCATCTTGACAACCAGCGCTTGCAAATTATTGCATAGGATTAACAATCCAATCTGGGAAGCGATTCCTCCTACAGCATTTGCAGTGGTGGAGCTTCCTCAGGGCTTAGCTGCATTGAATGATGCCAAAAATGATCCACTCCTGAATAAAATATTTTTATTGGATTTTTCCAATAAACTGAAGAATAGCATTTCTGCAATCGATTCTTTAAAACTATTTACTGGACTGGGCAAGGTGGATAATATTCCCCTCACCTTGAGCGCCCATTTAAGTGGAGGCGAACAATATGACTTTATATGCTATCTCCCAAATTTTCTAAAGAAAGGGTATGCCTCCCTCTATAACTGGAAAGAAATATTAAATACCAAAGGTTGGATTATAAAAGAAAATACCTTTAGAGGTAATGATGTGTATCAAATACTTGATAAGTCCTCTAGCGTGGTATTTAGCATCTATGTCTTTGATAAGTATTTAGCAATCAGCAATAAGCCATTCTTAATTGAAGAGGCGGCTAATCAATGGGACAAAGGCAACAATGATTTGGCAAATGCTATTTTTCAAGGACTAAATCACAAATCGCTCAAACAATCCACCATTAAACTGTTTATGCCGTCCTCGAATCTGTTTTACCTCAATACATTGTTTTATGAGAATGAATCACCAAGCGCTACTTTTATTGATGATGCAATGAAGTTTTCTACTTCTTATTCCATTGGCTTCAACCCTTCAGATAAAAAGAATCCAATACAAGGAATTTGTAGCGAAGTAAAAACGATGAGCAATGTATTTTCCAAACACAGAAATATATTGCCCACTTATAAAAACTATT
>CAYZQX010000087.1:0-11728 GCA_964480615.1 uncultured Chitinophagales bacterium
ATAGTTAATTGTTGTTAATTTCCTTAACTTAACGACATTGGGCATCGCCATCATCCTATCGTTTTGAATTAATAGGCGCTTACAACTTATTATTTATTTGGTTTTGATATTGAACCTGTAGCTGTACTAAAATGAGCCGTTAATTGCTAGTATTAAGCTGCCTCATAATGTAGTGTTGTTAATGATCTCCTATGGTCAATCGAATTCTATAATGATGCTTGTATTATTGATTCATTTGATCTTTCACACGTGCGGAATCATTTTTGCGTTGTCGCAATTCATTCCAGTATTGTTTTGCTGGCTTAAAGTCGTATTCTTTTTGTGATTTATATGCCCATTCTATTGCAGTGTCTAATTCATTTTTAACCTCATTAGCAACTGCTAGATTGTATGCAGCCTTTCCTTTAACTTTCTTTTTTGCATCGGATTGATTGATTACTGCTTGCCATATTTTAGCTGCTTCATTCCAGCGATTATTTTTAGCTAATCTACCAGCATTTTTCATTTCCTTAGAACCAGAAATGTAATAAGAACGAATAATATTGACCCAAGTAGGTGCGATGCGCATTGCATATTTTTTACCTGCTAGCAGACTGGTTTCATTCGTGCATAATCGCTGATCAGGTAGATTGTTAATTGCCTCACTAGCAGTAGCACCTGTGCTGTTCCAATGAGCGCCTTCAGCGACTGTAAATTCATCGAGTATTGTATTAGTTGAAGGGTCATAGAATCGCCATCCTAGTTTAACTTCTATATTTCGCTCTTGTCGATAAGTTATAACATCAATTTCTTTTCCTTCTTTGGTTTTTTGTTTTTCTTTGGAGGTTGAAGGGTTGAGGGCATTATCGGTATCGAGGATTTCAAGTGCTGCGAGTGCGTCGCTGCTATAATCTTTGCATATTTTTTTTACTTGTTCCCAATTGAGTGGTGGCGGAAAGCTAAAACCACTACCATTTTCCATTTCAATCAGTGTTTGTTTTACTGCAAATCGTGGTGTCCTAGTAAGCCCTTCTGTAAGGCCCATTATTGCATATTTTGCACTTTCTCTATCTTGTAATAGATCTTCACCAGTTAGGACACTTTCCATAATCACACCTCCTCTTTTACTAGGAATACTTCTATTGACAGTTGCGATGGTCTTAATATGATTGTCCACTTTGAATGCTGCTGGCTGAACAGATTGTATGCTCGTACTACCAGTACAAGAACTCATTACAAATATTGATCCTAAAAGGATTGCGATACTGATGAAGGAAGCATTTTTCATATTAACAATATAATTTGTATTGGTAAAGATAACTATAAATAAAATATTTAATAATTTTGCGCTTCACTTATTTAATTATAAAAGTATCGTGAATTTAGAACAACTCACTACAATCGTTGAAAGTACCATTCAGTCTTTTGGTATAGATCCCATTACCTCACGTGGTCAAAAGGAAGGGCAATGGGACTTGAAAAAGGGGGCAGCACAAGTGTGGATTGATATATGGACATTTGATCACAAGGAAGGGGATAAGCATCATTATGTTCAAGTACTTTCACCAGTATTAAATTTGGATTTAGTTGGTAACCAGTGTGGATTATATCAAGAATGTTTAACCATCAATCAATCGCTTTATGGTGTTGCATTTAGCATAATGAAAAATTGGCTTTACTTACGTGTAATTAGAGAAGCTGAAGGACTAGATATAAGTGAGATGGCTGCTATGCTCAATAGGGTAGGGGACTATTCTGATGTTGAAGGCAAGCAGATGGTTGATAAATATACAGTTAAGGATCCTCCAACTGGCGGCTGGGAAGGTGGCTCTAAGGCTTAGTTTCAATACTGTGTTTTTTGTTAAGACGGACATTCTCCACTGACCACTTTACCTCATTGATAAATGCTGATTGTCGCTGTAAGCAATCTTGTTTCAGGCAGAGGCTGCAAGAGCTGGGGATGCATGCATCGGTATGTACAAACAATTCAATGGAGTCATTGAATTTTTCCTTTACAAGTTTTTCTAAATTTTCAACTTCAGCGTGAGATTCAATGAGGTTGTAATACCATGGCAAGGTCAGATGGCAATCGAGGTGAAGAAGTGAGCCGTACTTAATGATTCTCATGTTATGTAAGTCGATCCAATCCACCGCTCTATGTGCATAGCAATAATCAATAACTTCGATCAATAATTCATCGTCTGCTTCATCCATAATGCCCGCTACTGAATCCCTCAATATTTTTATGGCTGTATATAATATTATAATCGCAAAAAATATGGCACACAAACTATCAATCTTGGTGTATCCAGTAATATAGACTGCAATAAGGCCTGCTATAATCCCTATCGTACTCCAGGTGTCAGAGTATAGATGTTTGCCACTGGCGATGAGTGCTAATGATTTAGTGCGTTTTCCTTGCAGGATGGCTAATCTTCCTACGATAAAATTTACAATAGCTGATGCTGCAATGAGTAATAATCCTATATCTAAATCGTGTAATTCAGTCGTTATAAATAAATTGGAGATAGCCTTGTAAATGATTAATAAGCCTGCTATGCCTATAAGAGTGCCTTCGATAGCAGAAGTAATAAATTCAATTTTGCCATGGCCATAAGGATGGTCAATATCTTTTGGTTTGGCGGAGATATATAAGCTATATATCCCTAGAAAACCCGCAACCACATTGACCGTGCTTTCTAGTGCGTCGGTAAGTATTGCCACTGAGTGAGTGAGCTGCCAAGCAAAAATTTTTATTACAAATAAGGCGATGGCAACCGCGGTAATACCAATTTGTAAATTAAGATTTTTTTTGCTGGAATCTTGCATATTGACGTCCTTGTGTCAAGACTGAATCGAGAAAAATTAAAAATAACTCAAAAAGAATAAAATGATCCTTATGTTTTAGAAATTATTTCTAATAATTGGAATTATTTTATATTTATCATATTTCCAAAACGGAATAATTAATGAGATGTAATTATACGGTGATGCCATAATCCGTTTTAGTTCGCGTTGATAATCTCGCTACTACTAATTCATAGGATTGTCTTATTAATTGTTCCCATTCTTCTCTAGTAAAGCGTTCTGTGTTTTTAACAATAATCCAGCTAGCTCTTGCTAGGTAAGGCGCAGGAAATATGTGTTTTGATCCGCATAAATTCCTAAATTGCTCTTCGGTAACTTTAAAACTTATATGTAATGGATGATGCATATTTGTAGCACAAAACATTTTTTTTGCAACACAAAAGCATAAATCTCCTTCCCACTTAATATCCTCAGTAGCCGACTGAAAAGACAGGCATAACTCACGAATTTCTTCTAATTGCATCAGACTGAATAGTTAATTATTAATTAATTCATTGAAAAAAATGTGCCAAAAAAACAATATTTCGGTGTCAATTTTTTTTCAAAGATAGTTTCTCTTATATAAATAGCCAATTAGCAATGGTATGTGCAGCTTTATTAGAATTGAATTAGTGATAAATTTTTGTCATTAAATCAACTGTTAAAAGGATCACTTGCTAAAAAAAACAGCTAATTAGGGCTTGCTAAATAACTCATAAGTATGCGAATATGGCGATGCCTGCGGCCCAGGCTCTACACTATACTCCTCGCTCCTAAAGTCGCTGTGGGGTGTCGCTGCGATCCTTATCGCAAATACAACTTGAAAGACCCCTGTGTAAGAGAAGACATTTCAAATTTTTGATGCAAGCATTTTTGCGTAAACCAATAAAATTGTGCGAATATCCATTGCACTAATAATAGATAAAACCTATAACAATAAAAGATTTCAGAGCTATTTAGCAAGCCCTAATTAATATTTGGATTTTAGTGCTCATTCTAGTAATGAATTTGATTGTATTTGTTAAGTTGAGATACTAATAATAAGAGATGCCCTATGCACTGCTCTTAAGGATTACCGACTACCAAAGACTGCCCTATAGCCATAAGCTTAACAAAATCAATGCAATAAAATTGCACTCGGGAAGTTGTGGATCCTAGGACCTTCAATGCTCGGACATTGTAATTTAATAAGCAACTTAAAAATTAGGTAGCAATCGTGTTATGCGCTGATTAGAGTGCATATTCATCATAGAGCATTGGAATGTTGATATTTCTAAATCCCTTACCCATTAAGTGATCAGCAAATCCTTCTCTCGCATCATCTTCACCATGCACAAGAAAGACCCCTTTAATTTTTGATTTATTTTGGTGTTTTAAAAATTCGGTGAGTTCATCTTGATCACCGTGTGCTGAGAAAGACCCCATTTTAGCGATGCGGCAGCGCACTTGTTTTTGTTCACCAAACAGTTGGATGTGATCAGCACCGTCAGATAAAATTCTTCCTAATGTACCAGGTGCACAAAAACCAACCATTAGGATTGTATCTCTTTTATTTTCAACGGAATGAGCAATGTGA
The DNA here is from genome assembly GCA_964480615.1 of uncultured Chitinophagales bacterium. Taxonomy (GTDB): domain Bacteria; phylum Bacteroidota; class Bacteroidia; order Chitinophagales; family UBA2359; genus CAYZQX01. The sequence goes on from CAYZQX010000087.1 coordinate 4,403, forward strand.
TGTCTTATGCGACCAGCATTTGCCATTCCTGATGCACTAATGATAATACAAGCTTCTTTTGCATTTAATTTTTTGGATTGTTCACTGCTACGTACATACACAAGTTTGTCAAACCCAAAAGGATCTTCATCCTTAATCATATAATTCATCAATTCCTTATCAAAACATTCAGGGTGAAGTCTAAATATGTTGGTGGCATTACAACTCAATGGACTATCGACATATACAGGTATATTAGGTAGTTTGCCTGCATTTTGTAATCGATCTAGCATGTACACAATTTCTTGAGTCCTCCCCACACTGAATGCAGGTATTACTAGTCTTCCTTTTTTTCGCACACAGGTATCTTCTATTAGTTCAAGGAATTTATCCATTTCATCGGGTGCAGATTCGTGTAATCTATTGCCATAAGTAGTTTCACATATCACATAATCACATTGTGAAAGTGGGATTGGGTCTCGAAGTATGGGTCTATTAGGTCTTCCTACATCACCACTAAATCCCAATAGAATATCTTTGTAGCCTGGTTTTTTGAGTTTGAGTGTTACGGATGCACTTCCCAATATATGTCCTGCATCTTGAAATACAAAACTTGCATCATCATTAATTTCAAACCAATGATTGTATGGTATTGTAATAAAATACTCCATAGCATGTTGTGCATCTTCTGGGGTATAAAGTGGTGGAATTGGTTTGCCTCGCTTACTATCCTTGTTTATATATTCAGCGTCTCTTACTTGAATTTCTGCACTATCAAGCAGCATAATCGCACATAAATCTCTTGTCGCGGGTGTGCAATATATGCGACCTCTGAATCCATCTTTTACTAGCTTCGGAATTCTTCCACTATGGTCGATGTGGGCATGGGATAATATTAATACATCAATTTTTTTTGGATCAAATCTCCATTCATCATTAAAGGATAAAAATTCCTCATCCTCTCCTTGGTATAGTCCGCAATCTAAGAGGATGGTATAACCATCATCAAGCGTTATTAAATGAGAGCTACCTGTTACAGTACCTGCAGCTCCACAAATTTGTAATTTCATAGTGACAAAATTGCAAAAAAATTTGCAAATACAAAAATTCGCCTTGAGTAATTGATTTTGAGATAGGATACATTGTATTAAAAGATGTATAAAAAATTATGGATGAGCAATGAATAAATTGTAGGTTTTCATTTGCTATTTCTTAGGTCTTAGGTAGTATAATCTCAAAAATGTTATTCAAGGGTAAGCGATTTAATATTAATCGATTAATTGAACAAGTTATAGGTTAATTTAATGAATATATAAGGCTTGTTCGCATACTTACTGAGCTATTTGTAGTGGCTAGTATGACTACTATTATTACTATGCGGGATGTATTTGAATTGGTTTTCAGGAGTATGTCCTATGTAAGAATAATTTATTATTCAAATGGAGTTTTATCGCTTATTAAAATTATAAATGTCAACTAAATTTATCCTACTGAAGTGTGCTCATTTTAAAAGAAAGTGATGTGCAATTTGCGATAGGGATTGTAAGGGTTTGTACAGGTCTAGCAGGTTCATATTGATAGTAGATATTCAAAATGTCTTTTAACCTGATAGACTTGTACCGGAGCAAATCGAGCTTGCGAAGATTCTGGCTGCCATTGAATTAATATAATTGCCAGTATAGCGCAGCCCTGAAAAGCCCGGGCCTGTAAGGCATCGCCACAGTTATTATTCGTTTTAATTGTGGAGGTTTGTATTAATAAATAGTGTTAATCAATAATAGAAATTTTATGTTAAGCGAAAGTGCAATTTTAGATTTTTTTGTAGTTGTGTAATTAAAAGGAATGAGGCATTGTGTTCAGCTATTAAAGTCCATTGATAAGTTGGCTAATAGGGCTTGATGGATTCGCTTGAAATGAAATAGATGAGCCATTGTATTCAAAGGCTGATCTTCCTGCTTCCACCGCTTTTTTAAATGCATCACTCATTTTTATTGGATCTTTTGCTATTGCAATTGCCGTATTCACCAATACAGCATCGGCACCTATTTCTAATGCCATAGCTGCGTGGGATGGCATTCCGATTCCCGCATCCACAATTACAGGAACGCGACTTTCCTTTATTATAATTTCTAACATAGAAAGGGTTTGTAGCCCTCTATTGCTACCTATGGGGGCACCTAAAGGCATGACACTAGCAACACCTACATCTTCAAGTCTTTTGCAAAGCACAGGGTCAGCATTGATATAAGGCATTACAATGAATCCTGCTTTTACAAGTTCTTCAGCTGCTATTAGTGTTTCTATAGGATCGGGGAGTAAATATCGAGGATCTGGATGTATCTCTAATTTTAGCCAATTTGTGCCCAGGGCTTGCTGAGCCATTTTAGCTAAGAAAATTGCTTCTTTTGCATTTCGCACGCCGCTGGTATTAGGCATTAACTGCACACCTTTTTGCTGTATGTAGTGAAGCATTTCGTCTTCAGCTTCTGAATGTAGTTCAACTCTCTTGAGGGCTACAGTCACCAGCTGGGTGCCACTGGCTAATATTGATTCTGCCATTAGCTTATAAGACGAAAATTTACCAGTACCTAAGAAGAGACGTGATTCAAATGAGTGGCCGGCTATATTTAATGGCGACATAATTTATTTTTATTTTATAGTTTTGGAGACATCCATTATTCCTAATTCCCATTAGGGAAAATAAATGTAATTTTCAGAAAATCTATCTCCATTTACAGTCGCAAAAATAATGCATATCTTAGATAGTAAGGATAATTCATAGTGTGTTAGCCTTTTCTAAGGGTATGTACTATATAATTTATGCATTAGTAATCCAAAAATTGTCTTTGAATACCTTATATTTGCCAAAGAAAAATTTAAAGAATGGTTATAGCCAATCCAATATATGACGTGGTATTCAAGCGTATGATGGAAAACGAAAGGGTTGCAAAATTCTTTATAGGTACCCTCTTGGATCAAACAATCGAGTCGGTAGAGGTAAAGCCTCAAGAATTTACATTTACTGATGAATTGGTTGGGTTAGCTATATTTAGGCTAGATTTTATTGCAACTATAAAGACAGAATCAGGAGCATATAAAAAAGTCTTAATCGAGATTCAAAAGGCAAAAAATCAGTTGGACTTGATGCGATTTAGAAATTATTTAGCTGAGCAATACAAGCGCGAAGATAGGATTAATAATAATAGCCATGTACTGCCCATCACTACGATTTACATAATCTGTTTTAAGCTGCCAGAGATACTTAGTTCATGCTTGAAGGTAGAACGCAATTATGTCGATCTTATTAATAAAGTAGTAATAGAAGCTAAGAGTGAATTTATTGAAAAGCTAACCCATGACTGCTATGTAGTACAAGTAGATAGGATAACAGGAAGGTATCAAACTAGATTGGATAAATTGTTGAGTGTATTTGAACAGACGAATTTCGTAGATGATAAAAAGATCATCAAAGAATTTAATCATCAGGCCGATATTGAGGAATTAAAAATAATGACTGATATATTGCATCATTCGGGAACTAACCCAGCAGAAAAAAAGAAGATAGAAACAGAGCAAGAGGCGTGGAGGACTGTCAGGGCAATGTTTGAAAACGAGCGCAATCAATTATTAATAGCCTTGAGTGCAAAAGAGAGGGCACTAAGTGAGATGGATCAAGCATTGAGTGAGAAAGAACAAGCATTGAGTGAGAAAGATCAAGCATTGAGTGAGAAGGATCAAGCTTTGAGTGAGAAGGATCAAGCTTTGAGTGAGAAGGATAAGTTAATAGCTGAATTGTTAAAGAAATTAGATAAGCAATAATAACTAGTACTTGCAAGATAATTTAAGGTTTTGCGATTATGGCGATACCTACTGCCCGGGCTGCTCTAGGCTACACTTTCTGGCATTTATTTTTTTCAGTGGCCGCCAGAATCTTCGCAAGCTCGATTTGTTTTCGGTCTTGTACCCTGACTCCCTCTCTAACTACTTTAAAAGTTGCTACCTTAATTAATGACATCCTACTCATCGATAACTATGACTGATAGGAGTCAGGGTACAAGACTGACCATTGCGCATCCCAATCGCTTTTTAGCATTTTCGACCAAGGTCTGACTTCTAATGAAATTGCTTTTAATAAGAGCCAAATTTGTTATAACGCGCTTTTTTTGTAATATAGGAGTCAGGTATTTTGAATTAATCCATCATGCTATTTGGGGGACATTGTTGGGTAAGATAATTTATAGCAGCGGTATCAAAAGCTGTGTATGATATGGAACAAGGATAATTAAATAAGGAGATTCTAAATTGGGTAAAGATTGTTCAAAACGCAAAAAGGGTTCTAGTAAATGCATACTAGAACCCTTTTTTTATTGAGGTGGGAGATAATGGATTCGAACCATTGACCCCCTGCTTGTAAGGCAGGTGCTCTGAACCAGCTGAGCTAATCTCCCTTTAGTTTTAGCAGTTAATAATAACTGTTATCTCTAAAAGCGGGGCAAAGATACGCCTAATTTTTAATCCTCCAAATATTTTTTAAAAAAAAATAAAAAATTCCTGCATTTGTTAGAAATTTACCCTCAAATGAATGTTAACTGCCGAAAAATTGTCTTGTTTTCTGGGATTGGCCTGGTGACTTTACTGTTCTTGTTCACGATCACCCTGCGCTTTTTTTATGCCGATGTAATAGGACCGATTCTAAAAAAGGAACTACAAAAGTCCATTAAATCAAAAATTTCGTTTCAAAAAGATTTTGAGCTTAGTTTTTGGTCTAGCTTTCCCGCCGTCTCTTGCAATTTTTTTGATGTAAATGTGATGGAACTCGGGAATAAGGAACCATTGCTATCCGCTAAAAAATTGGGTTTTAATTTTGACTTCTGGGACTTTATTCATAAAAATTATGTGGTTAAAAGTATAACTGTGGAAGATGGCTGGTTATTACTACAAACCAATGAAGCTGGAATCAGGAATTATGATATCCTAGTGCCTTCTAAAGAGACTACTATGTTTTCTATATCAGCTATCGACTTAACTAATATTACGATTACTTATAGTGATCTCTTTTACGATCAACATTTTAGTACCTTAATAAATAGTGCTAGTTGGATTGGATCACTAAAATCTGATCGAATCGATGGAGCCTATAAAATGAATGCCCATTGTAAATCTTGGCGATCAGGCACGGCGCAATTCTTAACCAATAAAGATCTAAACATTGCAATTAATATAAAAGGAGACTTAAAAGCTAATAAGTACAATCTTAATGAAAGTAAAATCAATATCGCAAATAATGAGTTTGAGCTTAATGGTGATTTTCAATTAAAGGATAAAAACACATTCTTAGACTTAGAACTTGATGGCTCCGATTTAGATATTGAAAAATTAGCCGCCCTAGCACCTTCCTTCATGGGCAAGCTCAAATCCATCAGTCACAATCAAGGCAAGTTTCATCTAAACACCCGAATAGCTGGGGAATACGATGATCGTCAGTTTCCTGTTATACAAGGAGAGTTTGGTATGGATAATGGCAAGATTACACCTAATGCCTTGGGTTATCCTATATCTAAAGTGAGTATTAAAGGGAGCTTTGATAATGGATCCAGTAGATCCATGCAATCAGCGCAACTTAGAGTCGATCATCTATCCTTTTATATGCCAAGCAAGAAAAGTGATCTAAAACTTGTAATAGATGATCTCTCTAATCCGATAATAACACTTAGTGGTAATTTAGCATTAGATACTTATGTGTGCAAAGACTTACTGAAAGATTATTGTAGCGATCTCGATGGAATGATTTTTCTCAATGAGTTAGCTATTAAAGGACCTTTAGCATTATTGCAAAAAGGAATTATTAATGATCAAGTAACGATGAGCGGGAATATTGTATTAGAGAATATAGGATTTTCAGCTGGCAATTCAGCTGTCAATAAAATTAATGGTGCAGTTTCTATTACTCCTGAGTCCTGGCAAACAGATATTCTAAATGTTGTAATGCCAGAAAGCAATTTTTCAATTAAAGGAAAGATATTAAACCTCAACAATTATGTATCCCAATTTATTTTTAATGATACTGCTAAATTATCCAAACCACTCGATTTAGAGTTGACTATTGCATCTTCTAAACTCGATATTGGTGAGCTAATTGCACTTACTTATCAAAATAGCAATTCTGATACTTCCGCACTAGCGATTAAGGAGCTTGATCTTAAGGAAAATGCCAAGACTCATTGGGTGAATGGAAATATCTCGCTAGCTATAGAGAAACTCAATTATGAAAATGTGAAGCTCGCAAATTTAACTGGTAATATAGAAATTAACGATGATTTTTTTATCATTAATCCGCTTAAGTTGGAAGGCTTTGGTGGCAGTGGTTGGATTAAGGGTAAGTATAAACGAGATGGTGAAAAAAATATCCATACTTGGACCTATACACACCTTGAAAATATTCGAATTGATGAGTTGATGAGACAGTTTGATAATTTTGATCAAGATTATTTTACAGATGATAATATACAAGGAAAATTATCGACTGATGCAATCATTAAAGCTGTATGGGATCCCTCCAAGAACCTGAGAAAAAATAATTCCATCATATATGCCGATATGAGTATTAGGGAAGGACAATTGTACAAGTTTAAACCATTAGAGGAAGCACTGGATGGATATGCTTCAGCTTCGGATAGACGAAAAGTTCAATTTTCTCACTTACAGAATCAGTTGATTTTTAAAAAGGATCATCTATTAATTCCCACCATGAGTATAAGTACGAATGTAGGAGATTTTATCTTATATGGCAAGCAATATTACAATTTAAAGTTCGATTATTATACCAAAGTGAATGTTACGGATCTATTATTAAAGAAATGGGATATTAGGGCATTTGAAAAAGATAAATCAGCTAATAAATCTTCTGAATTATTTAGTAAGTATATGTATATTACAGGGGATGTAAATGCACCTATTTTCGGACAATTAGGAAGGCCTGAAATTAAGAATATTATGGATCGCGGTGAGAAAAAGGACAAGATCAATATAAGTGAAATGTACATTAAAGAATTTCCATATTAAACTAAAAATAAGAGTTTCAATTAGGTCAGTAGTCTTAGTTTACTAACTATAAAGGTACAACAAAAATAGGGGCAAACTATTGGATTTGACAAGGAAAGATACTCTGCCGGAAGTGTTGATGTAAATTAGTTGGGATCGATATAGTAAAAGTGAGATTTGACTGAGGAGATTAGTTGGGTTTGTAGAGCAATAAGCGACCAATGCGTATAAGTAGGGCTTGCTCAATATCACTGAAATCTTTTATTGTAATAGGTTCTAGCCATTACAAGTGCATAGGATATTCAC
>CAYZQX010000088.1:0-11694 GCA_964480615.1 uncultured Chitinophagales bacterium
ATAATAATGGTAACCCAGGATATTATTCTTTCGATGTATTGCCTGGTAATTATATCGTTCAATTTGTATTGCCTACTGGAGCTGAGTTTACACAGGTACAGAATGGTGGTGCAATAAGTCAGTCCACTAACACTAGTAATAATGACAGCAATGTTGCTAATTCTACAAATGGAAATTCAGGATTAATTAGCATCTCATTAGGTCAAGCTATTCCAACCATCGATGCGGGTATTATTTACAATAATGATACGAACTTCATAGGGAATTATGTATGGTTAGATAGCAATGAGAATGGTATGCAAGACAGTAATGAAGTAGGTGTTCCTAATGTAATAGCCAATCTATATGATGAGAATGGCAATATCGTAGCTACTACAACTTCAGATGAGAATGGATATTATTATTTCAGTAATCCAGGGGCAGGTACATTCTTTATAGGATATATATTCCCTGATGATTATTATATTACCATTCAAGATGCGGCAGGTGATAGTATGGATAGCGATGTGAATCCGATTACATTTACAACAAACTTGTTCTACATAGGTCCTAATCAAAATCTTACATTTGATATGGGACTAGTAATGGAACCTGCTGAATGTGATAATTTCTCAGTGAATATCGAATTGAATTGTTCTAGCGATCATACAAGCTATGAACTAGTGTTTACGATGCTAGGAGATACAGAAGGTGCTGGATTCTTTATCAATTCTAATTCTGGAGGACATACTGGTTTGGAATATGGCGTTTCTTACGTTGATGGTCCTTTTGATAGTCCTTCTTCTTATAACTATACCGTAACTTTAGCGAGCAATCCTGATTGTGTATTTAATAGCGGTGACGTGGATGTAGATTGTTTACAAACGCCAATTGATCTAGTTGATTTTAGCGGATCAGTAAAAAATGATCACAACTTGTTAGTGTGGACGACTGGTTCAGAAGTTAACAATGATTATTTTATATTGTACCGTTCTATTGATGGTCAGAACTTTGAACCTATAACGACTGTTGATGGTGCTGGAAATAGCACACATATTATTAACTACAGCTTCTCTGATATAGATGTATATCCTGGCGTGTTCTATTACCGCCTAGATCAAGTTGACTTTAATGGTCAGCAAAGAGCATCAAATATTGTGACGCTAGTTAGAAATATAGAAGTTAATAACTCAGTGGAAATATATCCAGTACCTTCAAGCGATATTATTAATATTGCCATTCAATCGGTTAGTAATCACGATCAAGTATTTAGTATTGTAGATATATTGGGACGCGAATTGAGAAGTTGGGAAGAGATGCTAATCGAAGGCGATAACCGCATTGAGTTAAACATCAGTCAGCTTCCAGTAGGTACCTACTTTATTAGAACAACAATAGATGGTCAAATTGTGATTAATAAATTCATCAAGAATTAGCAATAAGATTCATTGAAATTATTTTAGTAATAATGTATAAGCCCCATCCTTCCGATGGGGCTTTTTTTATGCATAATCATCAATATCTTGTACCACAACTATAAGCAATGGTTTTGAGAATGGTCTAAGATGAGCAATTTTTTTGCAATAAAGTTGCCACTAAAAGGCAATAGATTTTCACCACAAATTCTAAAACAGATACTTCGTGTTAGTTACACAAGATAGCGCATACAAAATACAGTGGAGTGATTACCACAAAGATCTAAATCGTATTTTCAAATCCTTCTTGAATTTGTAATCATAAAAAAAGCGATAGGGATCGCAACGAAAAGCCCACAGCGAGGCACGAGCGAGGACTTGCAGTGAAGAGCCCGGGCCTGTAAGGCATCGCCATAAACATAGAATATTGAATCGCTGAGCATACGCTATCTTCATTGCAATGCTATTCTATTATTCTTGTTGTACAACCTATTTTGTACTTGTAAAACTATCGTAAGTTCTTTTTAATCCTTGTTTGCGATCAATCACTGGTGTCCAGTTCAATAATGTTTGAGCAAGTGTGATATCGGGCTTTCTTATTTTTGGGTCATCGATGGGTAAAGGATGATAGCTGGCTTTTATTTTATTGTCAAATAGCTGTATTACTTCTTCAGCAAATTGATTAATTGTAATCTCATCAGGATTGCCTAGGTTAATAGGCTGGTGAAATTCACTTAGCAAGAGTCTAAAAATTCCTTCGACTAAATCATCAACATAACAAAAACTTCTTGTTTGATTGCCATCACCATAGATTGTTAGGTCTTGTCCTTTCATTGCTTGGTCAAAAAAATTGGGCAATACCCTTCCATCGCTTAGCCGCATACGTGGGCCATAGGTATTGAATATACGTACAATGCCTGTATTAACTTGATGGTAGGTATGATAAGCCATTGTTATTGCCTCCTGAAACCGCTTGGCTTCATCATATACACCACGTGGTCCTACTGGATTTACATTGCCCCAATAAGATTCCGATTGTGGATGCACAAGTGGATCGCCATATACCTCAGAGGTCGAAGCCACCACTATTCTTGCGCCCTTAGCCCTCGCTAGACCTAACAAATTATGTGTGCCTAATGATCCTACTTTAAGCGTTTGTATAGGATAATTCAGATAATCTACGGGGCTTGCAGGTGATGCAAAATGTAAGATGTAATTGAGCGCACCAGGTATATGAACATACTTAGAAACATCGTGGTGATAAAATTGAAATTCCTTGAGTGGAAAGAGATGGGTGAGATTATCCATGGATCCTGTGATAAGATTATCCATTCCTATCACATTGTATCCTTCATTAATAAAGCGATCACATAGGTGCGAACCTATAAATCCCGCTGCGCCTGTAATGAGTATGTTTTTATTGTCCATATATTTTATTGTGTGTGTAGTGCAAGCGATTATTGAATCGTTTTGCGGCCTATGCTGTTGTAGTAAAAATTTAATCGCGCCATATCTTCTAATTGAAAAACATTACGCCCATCGAATATCACATTTTGTTTCATTAATGCGCGCATCTTTTCAAAGTCTGGTGATCGGAAGATCGACCACTCCGTAAGTATAAGCAAGGCATCCGCGTCTTCTAATACTTCATATTCACTATTGCCATAGGTGAGTGACTGGCCATATTGTTTTTCTATATGTGTCATCGCTTCTGGGTCATACACCTTGAGTTTAGCACCTAGCGCAAGCAGCTTGTTGATAATATACAAGGAAGGCGCTTCACGAATATCATCGGTATTCGGCTTAAAGGATAAGCCCCATATTCCAAATGTCAATCCACGCAAATTATCACCAAAAAAGCCAATAATTTTTTCTACTAATAGGGTGCGCTGATGATCATTTACATTGATAACTGATTCGAGTATCGAGAAATTGTAACTGTTTTCTAATCCTGTTTTATAAAGAGCCAATACATCTTTTGGAAAACAGGAACCTCCATAACCGATGCCTGGAAATAAAAATCTTTTTCCTATCCTACTATCACTTCCCATACCGATCCTTACCTTATCTACATTCGCATCTAATCGCTCACATAGATTAGCCAATTCATTCATAAATGTAATACGTGTAGCTAAGTAGGCATTAGCTGCATATTTAGTGAGTTCTGCTGATCGTGTATCCATATAATAGATAGGATTGCCTTGTCTTACGAATGGCTCGTATAACTTACCCATTAGGTTGCTCGCTTCATTGTTTTGACTGCCTATAATGATACGTTCAGGTCGCATAAAATCATCGACAGCACAGCCCTCTCTCAGAAACTCGGGATTGCTAACTACTGAGATGTGCTGCTTATTGTTTCGATCAAAAATTGCTTGTACCCGCTCAGCTGTACCTACTGGCACCGTACTTTTATTGACCACTACACTAAAGCTCATATCCAGTTGGCTGAGTTGCTCAGCGGTATTGAGGACATAAGTTAAGTCAGCAGCACCATCACCATTCGGTGGGGTAGGGAGTGCCAAAAAAACCACTACACTATCTTTCAGTCCAGCTGCTAAGTCGGTGGTAAAACTGAGGCGCTGATGCTTAATATTCCGCTCCAAATAAAGTTCTAAATCAGGCTCATAGATGGGGCATTTTCCTGCCTTGAGCATATCAATCTTTGCACTGTCTATATCAATACAAGTCACTTGATTGCCATTCTCTGCAAGGCAAGTACCCGTTACTAGTCCTACATAGCCCGTACCTATTACACTTATTCTCATCAACTTATTAGGTGTTATTTTTTTGGAGCACAAAAATAAGCTTAATCCACTAGAAGCTAAAAATCAATAACCACCGATGGCGATTAATGAGTTGGTCAGCGATACATTATTCATTGGGTTGTCACGGATGTCCTTTCAGTTTCATATATACAAGCGATTAAAAAATATTATATACGGGTTGTGAAGAAAAACAGGAAGGATCAGCTAGTAATGAATTGGATTTCTGACATATTTTTTTCTAGGTATTTCTAGGAGGGTTTCATAGCATCATTTAATTACTATAAAGTAAAGAATCTGTTTTATTGAATTTATGGCGATGCCTTACAGGCCCAGGCTCTTCGCTTTTACTCCTCGCTCCTGCGTCGCTGTGGGGTAACCGCTTCGATCCTTATCGCAAATACTAAGAAATAATCTAATCTAAAAATAATACATTCCAAGATCATTGATAAATAATCTCATTCTCAATTGCTCATTACAGAATTATTTTTCCTTTTTCGATATAGATGCACAGAGCTATTTTGTAATTATCTTGTAGCACTCGGAATGCGGGATAGCTCCTAAAAATTATTAGTGAAATGCTTTGATTCAAATAGGACATAATTACAATTGAGTGAATTCAATTGAATGTGCCAAGGAGTGGTAAATAATGCACACAATAATTGTAGTATAAAAAATAAATGGTTATATTGCATCTGCTTATTGGGAAAACTATTGGAAATTTTGTATATATGTAAAGGGCAATATCGTATTTGCAAAAAAAAATTAGTCAAGAAACCGATGAGGTAGTGATCGATAGCGATTCTTGGAATAGTGGTTTTTATATATTAGAAATACTTTCCACTGAAAATATACAGCACACTAAATTTGTAAAGCATGAGTAAAATTAAGTTTATAATATTAGGTATCATCTGCTATTTTTCTTTAATGGTAAAAGTATTATCCCAGCCTGTTTTTAACCAAATGTATGATCATCTAGGGCAGTATGATAACCCTGTAGATTTGACTGAGGATAAAGATGGAAATATACTAATATTTGGTAGAAATGTAACATCAGATCAAGAAACAGATAGCATCGGGATTCAAAAGTTTTCTAAGTATGGTAAACTAATATGGGACAGGGCTTATCAATTTTGTGAACAATGCAATTTTGGATCAGCTTCTGAAATAAGTTATCAAAGTAATGATTCATTAATATTCATCGGAAGACATAATAAAAACAATCCCGACAGCAATTATCTTTTCATCGCCTATTTAGATTTAGATGGAAATCTTATTTCGACTAAAGAAATTCCCTCTACTAATGGATATTATGTGATTCTCGACTTCATCCCTACCAGCGATGGGGGCTTTGCGGGCTGTGGTTGGTTTAGTGATTTTGTAGAGCAAGATCAAGTTTCGATGGTCTTTAAACTAGATAGTCTTGGCAACTTAGAATGGATGTGGAAAAATGATAATCCGGAGTATGTTTCTGAATTAGCTTCTGATATTGAACAGTTAAATGAGAAATTTTATATTTCATATCACTTTAATATGGACATTGAAGGAGATTTTCAATCTAAATGGGCATGTTTTATTCTTGATATTCAAGGCAATGAGTTATCACACCTTGAATATTTGAACTTTGGTAATGATACCCATACAAGCAGTTTGCTAGTTAAGGATTCCACAAATTTAGTAATTACTGGAGACTATGAAGGTAAATCACGCATAGTAATCATTGATAGCCTTGGAGTTTTGCAAACATTTTTTGATTACAATTTAGGATTTTCTGAGGAGAAAATCTCTGAACTCCACCACATCCCCAACCAAGGTTATTATGGCCTCATGCGTTTGAATATAGGTGTGCCGGGTAATTATAATATCAAGGGCGGTCTTATAAAACTCAATGAGGATTTTGAATACGAATGGCATAAGGTCTATGGCCTAGTGCCTGGCAATGATGATGAATACTTAGAACACATGATCCCCACCAGTGATGGTGGGTTTGCGATGGCGGGCTATATCACAGGGCTACCTGCTGATGTGCTGAATAATACCTGGCTCGTAAAAGTAGATAGCCTAGGCAATGATACCCTGCCCCTATCTAATATACTGCCTGAGCAGTTATTCTTATACCCTAATAAAGATACTGTAATTACTGCCCTCACATTCGGGGGCAGTAATTGCTATCAAAACTATGAGTGGTTGGGTTCGGGGGGCTTGCCTTTCTTTATGGATCCTGTGGATAGTATGCAGTGTCACCTTATAGCCCCTAATGAAGGCGATTACGAGCTGATCTACTATGTAGAGGATATTACGGGTGTCCCGCTATGGGATACTTGCCACGTCAGCATAATACCCACAAGTATCTCTGGGTCTGTCTTCTCCTCACCAGCCTCGCAAATCCTAGTAGCTCCTAATCCAGCAAGGGAAAAATTTTACCTAACATTACAAGACAAAACCATCCGTCCTCAGTGGATAAAGCTCTATACCACCGATGGCCGAGAAGTGATGAAGATGGATTATAGCGAGGAGGTGGATATTCGGTTATTGTCAGCGGGGTTGTACCTTGTTGAAGTGATGGGAGATACGGGTTCTTATTACAGCAAACTGGTCAAGGTTGAATAAAATCTTAGGTGCTTGACAATGGCAGCTAGTAATGCATTGGACTCCTGATACGAGACTTGGGATATGTGATCTCTTGTATAGTGCTCTTTCAAATTGTATTCGCGATAAGGATCGAAGCATATCAAGCGCAAGCGCAGATACTTGCTACCTATGGTAAAAATAAATTTGCAAGAATTACCCCGCAGCGAGAAACCAAGCTATGCGCAGGTTCTTGCTGCCAATAAAGATAAAACATTGCAAGCAATCGAGCGATAGCGAAGATTCTTGCTTGCCATTGAAACTAAACTATTCAGCAAGTAGCGAGGAGTATAAGCGAAAAATCAAGCGCAAGCGCAGATTCTTGCTACCTATAGCAAAAATAAAGTTGCAAGTAACCCAGGCCGCAGGCATCGCCAAAATCACATACTTATGAGTTATTTAGCCAGCTCTATTTAAAATCTGCGAAAAAAATTCCAATTACTATTTTTTATTTCGGTCATTATTTAGTACTTTTGTGGCCGAATTTAAAAAGGCGTCGCGTAGTGGCTAATCAGAAAGTATTTATATCCAAATCATATAGGTTGTTTTTTACAGTCTTATTAGGGCTTTTCGGCACATTTATAGATGCCCAAAACCAGCATTCTGCGCCAAATGGCAATATGCAGCTAAAACCCAGTCAGGCCACTCAGCCAGCTGTTTCGGCTGGGAAAATTGTGCCTATACAAGGGCAGGCGACTATAGCCAGCCAGCCGGGACAGATACAGATTCAGCAAAACAATGGTCAAGCTGGTCAGCAAGTGACAGGTCACGAAGGCCATGACCATGCTGCACACGGCACGGATCAAGCAAATCACGCACATGAAGCCACCGCAGCAGGAGCAGCCTCTACAACAGATGCCCACGGAGAGGGAGGTTTCAATATCAATGAAATGATCTTTCACCATATACAAGATACCAATGAGTTTCATATCGTGGGCGACTTAGCGATTCCATTGCCTTGTATCTTATACAATAAGCAGGAGGGCAAGCTCAGCACATTTATGAGTAATAAGTTCCAGCATGGGCATCAAGAGGTGGATGGATATAAACTGAATCACGGCGTGGTAGAAAGGGCGGACAATGCCCCTTTTATTGATCTTTCGATCACTAAGAATGTGTTTACGATGCTACTTGCAGCAGCTATATTGATCTTTGTATTTCTTTCAGTAGCTAAAGCCTATAAGAATCGCCAAGGCCAAGCTCCAAAGGGATTGCAGGGATTTATGGAGCCATTATTTGTATTTATACGCGATGAGGTAGCGAGGCCAAATATTCCCAGTAAATGGGAGAAATATTTGCCTTACTTAATGACGATATTTTTCTTTATCCTTATCGTGAATTTATTGGGCTTGATCCCTTTTTGGCCAGGTGGGGCTAATGCTTCAGGAAATATCGCTTTCACAGCAGTACTGGCTTGTTTTACTTTTCTTGTAATGGTGTTCAGTGGCAACAAACATTTTTGGGGTCACACATTTTGGATGCCAGGTGTACCCACTCCACTAAAGCCATTTTTAGGGCTTATTGAGGGGGCAGGACTTTTTATAAAACCAGTTTCATTGGCATTGCGTCTATTCGCCAATATCACTGGAGGACATATATTGGTACTTTCATTAGTAGGACTTATTTTTATCTTTGGCAAGGCAGGGGCTAGTGCGAGTGGTGCGGCAGCAGGAGCGGCAATTTCAGTACCATTCACCCTTTTCATCAGTGCCATCGAATTATTAGTGGCTTTTCTTCAGGCATTTATCTTCACTATGCTTTCCGCACTATACATAGGAATGGCTGTGGATGAAGGGCATAGTCACGAGGAAGCGCATCACTAATAAGGGGATAATAAAGTTGAGAACATCAAGTACCAAGAGGAATTAACCAAAAAAATAAAATTAATAAATTAACCAACTTAAACATTAATTATGGCAGTAGTAGGTAGTATTGCGGCAATAGGAGCAGGTCTCGCCGCTATCGGTGCCGGAATCGGTATCGGACAAATCGGAGGAAAAGCAATGGAAGGTATAGCTCGTCAGCCAGAGGCTACAGGCGATATTCGTACCAATATGCTTATAGCAGCGGCACTTGTAGAAGGAGCTGCTCTATTCGCTATCGTAGTTGCACTCTTACAAGGGGGCGTTTAGAAATTTTCTTACCACAAGTAAGAGTATAGCTAATAGCTTTTTTAGTAAGGGATTGCTTCCGTTTTGCTGTTTGTTTTTCGGCATATAAAATAATTAAAAACAAAAAATGAACATAACATTCATACTGAATTTTCTACACTATAAATGGAGAGGTTCAGTATGAATGATTTTTAGATTTGTCCTAAAAAATTTTTTATGAGCTTATTTTTAAGCGGTTCTATGTCATTAATAGCTCCTAGTGTAGGATTGTTATTTTGGACAACATTAATTTTCTTACTCCTTTGGATCATCCTAGGGAAATATGCTTTTAAACCTATCGCTAAAGCATTAGCTGATAGGGAAAATGGGATAGCTGAATCACTCGCACTAGCGGATAAGGCGCGCAAAGAGATGGCTGCACTCAATGCTGATAATGATCGCATTATGAGAGAAGCGATGGAAGAGAAATCTCGTATTCTCAAAGAAGCAAAAGATACTAGCAATGCGATGATTGATGAAGCTAAAACCAAGGCAAAAGACGAAGCTAATAAAATAGTAGAGCAGGCCAAGCAGGAAATTCAAAATCAAAAAACAGCAGCTATCATGGAAGTGAAAAACATGATCGGCCAACAAACGATTACCCTCACTGAGAAGTTGCTAAAACGCGAACTTGCTGACCGTGCATCACAACAGGATTTTATTACTAAAGAAGTTCAGAGCTTAAACCTGAAATAAGTATATAACTATGTCTTCTTATCGAATTGCCACCCGCTATGCAAAATCACTCATAGATCTAGCTTCCGAAAAAGGACAGCTAGAATCTGTATATAAAGATATTCAGTCTTTAGCGAACAATGTGAAGGATAATCGCGAGTTGTTGCTTATGCTCAAAAGCCCGATTATTCATGCCGATAAAAAAACGAGCGTGCTCAATAAAATTTATAGCGGCAGTTTTAATGAACTTAGCATGTCTTTTCTCAATATAATTGTGCGCAAGCATAGAGAGGAGTTTTTGCCTGAGATAGCTCAGTCATTTGTAGATCAATACAATGAGATACATAAGGTTGCAGTAGCGCAATTAGTGACGGCAACAGCAGTGGATGATAAGACCTTAGCCCAAGCTACCGATATTGTAAAAAAAGAAACAGGCGCAACTTCCGTACAAATAGAAACATCTATTGATGAATCAATGATAGGGGGTTTTGTATTGAAGTTTAATAATCAGTTAGTGGATGCAAGTATCAAACGCCAATTGGCAGAGCTGAGAAAGCAGTTTTCATTGAACTAATTACCTTATTCAAATTGTGAAAATCAACACAGTGTGAGTTCACGATGCCGCATAGGCGAATAAAACAATAAAAAATAAAAAAATAAAAACAACATAAAATGGCCGAAGTAAAAGCAGAAGAAATCAGCAATATCCTACGCCAGGAATTAGCGAATACGAAGACGGTAGCACAATTAGAGGAAGTAGGTACTGTACTCCAAGTAGGGGATGGTATCGCTCGTATCTATGGGCTAAACAATGTTCAGTATGGTGAGCTGGTAGAATTCGATAAAGGAGTTAAGGCGATCGCTCTTAACCTAGAAGAAGATAATGTAGGGGTAGTACTTATGGGTAGTACTGAAACCATTAAAGAGGGTGATAATGTGCGTAGAACAGGAAAAATTGCCTCTATACCAGTAAGTGAGAAAATGGTGGGCCGTGTAGTAAATACACTAGGAGAAGCCATAGATGGAAAAGGAGCTATTGAAGGTCCTTTTTTCGACTTACCACTAGAGCGCAAAGCACCTGGGGTAATCTATCGCCAGCCTGTAAAAGAGCCATTACAAACAGGTATTAAGGCTATTGATGCAATGATTCCTATAGGTCGTGGTCAGCGCGAGTTGATCATCGGTGACCGTCAAACAGGAAAATCAACCATTGCCATAGATACCATTATCAATCAAAAAGAATTCTATGAAGCGGGCAATCCCGTGTATTGTATATATGTAGCCATAGGACAAAAATCATCAACGGTGGCTCAAGTAGCTAAAACCCTTGAAGAAGGTGGTGCTATGAAATATACAGTGATCGTAAATGCCTCTGCATCAGATCCAGCTCCATTACAATTCTATGCGCCTTTCGCAGGTGCTGCAATAGGCGAATATTTTAGAGATACTGGACGTCCTGCATTGATCGTATATGATGATCTATCGAAACAAGCGGTGGCTTATCGTGAGGTGTCTTTATTATTAAAGCGTCCTCCTGGTCGTGAGGCTTATCCTGGTGACGTGTTTTATCTCCACTCCCGCTTATTAGAGCGTGCTGCTAAGATCAATGATAGTCAGGCGGTAGCCAGCAAGATGAATGACTTGCCTGAATGTCTTAAGCCAGTGGTAAAAGGTGGTGGATCGCTTACTGCATTGCCAATCATCGAGACACAAGCGGCTGACGTATCGGCCTATATCCCTACCAATGTGATCTCTATCACTGATGGACAGATATTCCTTACTTCCGATCTATTTAACTCAGGTATCAGACCTGCGGTGGATGTAGGTATCTCTGTATCTCGTGTAGGAGGTAATGCGCAGATAAAGTCGATGAAAAAAGTGGCTGGTACACTTAAACTCGATCAAGCACAGTATCGTGAACTGGAAGCTTTCTCGAAATTTGGTTCTGACTTAGACCCCGCTACGCTAGCAGTATTAGAGAAAGGTAAGCGCAATGTGGAGATCCTAAAACAAAATCAATATTCACCTTATTCTGTAGAAAAGCAAGTGGCCATTATCTATCTTGGAACTAAAGGTTTACTA
>CAYZQX010000089.1:0-11667 GCA_964480615.1 uncultured Chitinophagales bacterium
AAGAAAGGAATTTTAGACAATATGGATGCCAGCCCATTAGCAGCAAGCATGATCGCCCCAAAAATCCCAAAACTCAATAGCAATTGCAAAAACATTTTAACAGGTGAAACAGCTAATGCATCAGAAATGGCATAGCCACGTGTGCTAAAGGCGAAGAATACCGCTACAAAAAAGAACAATACATTGAGCCACAATCGGATACGGCTCATCTTCATACGTTCGTCGCCAAAGAACCCAGCCAATGACCCGAGCAATACACCGATGAGCGTACTAATGAACATGGATATAAGCCCTACACTCAAAGCGATACGTGTAGCATGTATCATCCCTGATAACACATCTCTGCCCAGTTCATCAGTCCCAAGCCAGTGCCACCATTTTTTTGATTTTACACGTTGATCGGCAAATGGGCTTTTGAACTGTGAATTGCTATAATCAATATTCTCAGGAGAGTAGGGGATGAGGGCATGTACTACTTTATCGTATTGCAGTTCGCTCCACTTTACATTTTGAAATTCAGTAGGCCAGGTGCTTAAGCCCAATGCTACACCATAGCTGCGAAATATAGGAAAATAGGTGTTTCCTTTATACTGACAATAGATCGGTTTTTCATTAGCCAAAAAATCGGCTGACAAGGCGATGATCACCATAAAACCTACAAAATAAAGTGAGAATACAGCTCTTTTATTTTTCTTAAACTGACGCTTTACATAAGCCCAATAACTTTGATCTAATTGCTTTATTTCTTCCCTTTTATTGCTCATTTTTTTCTTGCTTTAATTTGATTGGAGATGCTAATACTTAGGATTAGGATGAGAAAATTATTTATGCTTTTTTAGAATAAGAGATACGAGGATCTACAATTGCATAGAGGATATCCGATACCAAGTATCCCACGAGTGTAAGGATCGTACTGAACATCATGACGGTATATACGATGGGGTAGTTTCTCGCTACTACAGCCTCATAGGCAGTCTTGCCCATGCCGGGAATCGAAAAGATAATCTCTAGTGCGATGGATCCGCTAATCATCGCGGGAAATACGGATGCGAATATCGTGATAATGGGAAGTAGGGAGTTGCGAATAGCATGCTTCCACACAACTTTATTTTCTGGCAGTCCCTTAGCCCTTGCTGTGCGTATATAATCTTGATTGAGTACATTGATCATCCCTCCGCGCATTTGACGGCTTAGATAGGCAAATGAGCCATAAGTCATACACAGCAATGGCAAGAATAAGTGATAGGCGCGATCGGTAAATTTAGCCCAGGCAGTATCTCCTTCGCCGCCCACACCATAAGGCGGAAATATATCGAAGTAGTCGCCACCACATAAAAATACGATGGCCAGCGTAGCTACCCAAAAACTCGGTATGGAATACAGGATAAAAAGTATAGTAGTAAGCATTTGATCCATCATAGATCCTTTTTTTCTCGCGCTATATACCCCTATAGGTATCGCTATGAGATAGGTGATCATAATGGATATGAAACTGAGTCTTACCGTCCATCTCAAGGCGTCCCACACCACACTTTTCACTGGCCTAGAGTCCTGATAGGAAATTCCAAAATCCCCTCTCAAAAATCCCTTGCAAGTGCCCTCGCCATTGTCCTTTCCAAACCATGGCTTGTCACCAAAAAACCAGCGGTGGTACTGATTATTCTTACCATACCAATTGAGTGAGGGGATATAGTTTTTACTAGGAGTAGCCTTGGAAACCATTTCATTATAGCTCCCTTCGAGCTTATTCATTTCGCCTCTAATGGGTTCAAACTGAGGTTGTGATTCCAAGTGCGTTTTAATCCTGCCCATGGCATTTTTTATACTGCCATCTTGATAGCTGAGATAGAGGTCTTGTACGGCCTCTTTGATTTTGATTATAGGCTCAGCAGTAAGGCTGTCCTTAGGCACATCGGCAACTTTTAATTCAAACCGTTGAAGCTGGTTATAATAGTCACTAATCTGTTCCCAATTGCCGTATTGATTGATATGGCGATCCAGAATTTTCTTGTGGCTGCGCTTGGCTATGCGATGCAGGGTATCAGGGTATGAGGCCTTCGATATCCCAAAATAAAAGATGGGTAAATCCAAACCCAATTCTTTTCTTTTTTCCAAATAGGCTTTTTGACCTGCGATCAGTGAACTAGATTGGTTATCACCTGACTTGGTAGTCAACATTTGCTCCACAGGATCACCAGGAGCAGTCACACTCAACCCAAATGTCAGTAAAGAAATTACTAACAAGGTTGGGATAAAAATAAAAATACGTTTGAGAATATATTGAAACATCCTTAGAAAACTTTTTTACTTACTAGCACCCTCCGCACATTGGCCTCGAACACTAGTTTACATCATTCAAAGCGACAAAATAGGAATTTTTTTATTAAGTAAGCAATAATGAATTATTTATTGAAAATATTTATCACTCCACGCGCTCTAAGGCTGAATTGTTCAGCGAATTATACAAGAGAATAAAAATAAAGAAATATTTTAACGCTTTATGGGTGAATTTATTACAGCCTATTTTGGGCGTGCCCACGAGCGATTATAAACTGTACTTGGCCCCATTACCTAAGCCTCCCTAATCTATAACTATACACCTTATTCGCTCCTTAGCTAGCTCGTGGTCGGGTCGTCCGTGGCTGCGCTATCGCTTCGGACTTCGTCTTCCCCTGCGGGGAACCACTACCACCCCTCACGCATAAGAGCAGTCCTGCAACTAGCATCAGTTCGCAATTACAAGCCTATAAAAACAGAGCGCAAATAAAGCGATAAGTATGGCACATAGCTGCTCCTAATCATCCATCTTATTTTCTCCTATAGTTATACCTACGCCAATAACTAATCCTGTGCCTTGCAATAAAAATGACCTATCCTACAGCATAGCTTATCTCAAGCGCACAATATTGCATGCACAAATCGCCTAGTCATCCTACAAGGGACATACCATCAATTGAAAGCAGGCAATTGTTATTATGGAACCTAAATTATTCAATCATTGTGTCAGGGACTATTAATAACTCACTGTAACATCGATCGTTCCTGCGCCAGTGCCTGTCCATGATACAATTACCTCATTCGTTCCTTGGCCTTGTACAATGGTTCCATTGCCACTAGTAATAACCCAGTTATAACTTACATTGTCTATAGGCAATGGTTCGATACGATAGGTAAATGGTTCAGTACTGCATATTTCTATACTTCCAGTTATGAGCTGATTATTCATAGGATGATTGATGAAGAATTGAGCGCTGCTATTAATTTTATCAGCAGGGGTATTGTTATCAATTATTAAATAGCCTGACAAACCTTCCGCACCATCGCTAGGGTTAGTATATGGATCAGCCCAAGTATCGCCTTCCGCATTAAAGACCCGCTTGTACACTTGATAACTGTTATAGGGCATATTGCCGAAAGGGGGGACGGTAATGCCTCCTACTTGTATCGAGGATAGCCCTGTAAAGCTATTGTTACTGCCATAATTATTAATTACCCAATAATGTTCATCACCAGTATAAGCGCTGCAATTAGGAGTGAGATGTGGCAAGTGGTTGAGCTTGCTGATAACTAATTCTCCATTTGGATTGGTTCCCGTATTCCATAGCAATTGGCATTGTGTATTCGGAGCGATGGTGGTATTGCTATTCGTCACGCTCATACGATCACTTGTACCACCAGCAAATGGCCCTGTACTTGGTACTCGAAGGACACCATTGGCCAATGATCCATGTCTGAGTTGTACATTGTCATATTCTGTATTGCCATATACAATTCTATTGAATTGATAGTAGAGCAGGAGGTTGGGACTTAGTGCAGGATATTTAGTGAGATGCATCTGTTCCCTTATTTGATCTTGTGTAAGGGCGGTATTGTAGATCGCCAGTTCATCCATCCATCCTTTAAAATTTCGATTGTCAAAATTGGGATCTTTGCCTAAGTAAATCGTGGATTCAAATGGCAAAGCATCATTAGCTACATTATTCGTTGCAGCGATTCCATTCATGTATATCTTGGTATGGGTGGGACTGATCACGAGGGCGATATGTGTCCATTCATCGCTGGGCATTATGGTATTAGAAGCCCACCACCATTGGCTGCCATTCCAGTGATAGCCGAGTTCATTATTAGACCTGAAGTTAAGACCCGCAGTAGTGAGATTGCCTCTTGTAAATACGATGCCAGCATAATCACTTTGTATACCATCGGCCTTGATCCAAGTCATAATGGTTATGGAGTTTGTAGGCGTTGCCAATGCAGGAATGGTTACATAATCATCCACCCCATCAAAGTAGAGTGCATGGCCAGGCAATTCATCCGCCTCACAGTCATTGCCTACTAATACTTCAATGGTGCTGGTGTAATTGCCACTTGGCGTATGTAAGGTCATGGTGACGGTATGTATGCCTGAGCTAGCGAATATCGCCTTAGGCGTCCTGCTATCTTGTCCTGATAAGTAGGAGGTGCCAGGTATGTCCCAAGTCCAACTACAACCATCATGCTGTAAGATGCTATAATCATCAAAATAGAAAGTATCGCGTATGCATGCTGAAAATAACTTATCGGACATCGCTTGTGCAATGACTGATGAGGGTTCATAGAGGGGTGCTTCCCATACACCCATGCCCCAAGCACCAAGCCTTATCTTAGCATCTTTATAAAATGGTTTTATTCGATTAGTTGAAACACTCAATGGCAATCCAGAACTATAGACCTGCCAATCGCTGTGATTGTTGTTTCTATAAAACACACCAGCATCTGTTCCCAAGTAGAGACCTCCATTCGTGCCATGTTGAGCCATAATATCTTGCACGGTTACTTCATCGAGTAGGCTAGTAGTGAGGTTAATCCAAGATTGACCGCCATCGATGGATCTATACACTTTCATACCATTGCTACCGTAGGTATAGGCTAGCCATAGTTCATTGGGATTGGTAGCGCTTGCCGCAATTTTTGCCCTATCTTTATTGTTGTTGCCAGGGGGAAAAGTACAAGCTGTCCATAGTATGCCACCATCTTCCGATCTCCATATAGCATCATCGCTGCCATTCCATTGCGACACATACATAACATTGGGATTGGCCCTTGAAATTTCAATTTCATATACGGCATGATCTGTGCTTCCAGGGAAGGTGTGAAGTATGGCGAAACTCGATCCACCATCTTCGCTGATCATCAAGTTATTATTAGTGCCTGTATAGATGATATTCCAGCATTGTGGGTGCCACGTAAGCTCGCTATTGGCATAATAGGAATAGGATTCATTAGGCGTAGCACCGAAGTTAAAATAAGTAACGCCTTGATCAAATCCACCATTGATTTTATAACCACCTATATCGCTGAAATAGGTTTTGCGTTCATGGGAAGGACTTACATATCCTGTGGGTGATTCAGCACCCCCCATACGATAAAACTTGCCATCAGGAAAAGATTGATGCCATGCCATATTGCCATTGTGGTATCTTCCACCTACAAGAATATCGTCGTTCCACCCACAATCAAAGCCCCATAAGTCTGCACCACTAATGCCATTCATCCTGGCAATATGTGACTGTCCAAAATCATTGCTATAGTTGAGACCGCCATCACTGGCGATCCACAAGTCATTGCCTTGTGCCACACACCATTGTATATCGGGATGCGACCACCCTAGATTGCCTACATAGCCACCAAGCCCATTCCATGTAATTCCTCCATCAGTGGACTTAAACCATGAAGTACCTCCTGCGATCAATTCCTGGTCATTGAGTGGGTTCACAACGATAGCCATATCATAAAAACCCTGATTAAATCCATAAGTACCATCATTAGCAGCTAGATTGGTGTTGTTAGGAATAGTATAAGTACCACCTATGCTGTTGCTTGGATTGGTATTAGTCCAAGTAACCCCTTCATCATTGCTTACAAAAACACCAATATAGCCATTGAGTGTACCTCCATCACCAATTAGGTAAGCATATATTTTATTGGGATTGCTAGGGCAGGTAGCGATAATTGCACCTTCCACACTTATGCCTGCACTTGGTACATACCAACCACTACTCATTACGGTCCAGTTATCTCCACCATCAGTTGATTTTACAAATTGACTGCTATTCCCTGAATCACGTATAGCATATACCGCTTGATTGTTCGCGGTGCTTTGTTTTACTGACCAAGTAAAACTTGCGAATTCTGTATTCCAACTCGAACCACCATTGGTAGATCGCAATAAACCTTGTTCACTGGCCACGCATACAATATTTGTATTAGTTGGGTTGATATAAATCTCGTGTGCCCAAAAATTATTGGCGTTATAGATAGTATTCCAATTAAGCCCACCATCAACGGTTTTAATTATCTTATTACTAGTAGTAGCATATACAATATTGGGATCCGTAGGATGTATTTTAACTGCACCAAATGAATTGTGCAATACATTTTTAGTCATTAAAGTCCAGTTAAGGCCTTTGTCAGTTGTTTTCCATAATCCACCAGTCTCACCACCAGCATATAAAATATTGGGATTAGAAGGCGCAATGTCAAAATGATAGATATTGGTTTGCCATGTTACTACTTGTTGTCCATCTGTATCGTAGGTCTCTTTAGGGCCTGCAAATGACCATAAACTACCACCTTTGAGAATTGTGTTTTCTGTATTCCTAATTTGTTTTAATTGGTTTTCTTTTTTACCTATTTCTTCTGCTGAAGGTATCCTTACGCTAGACTGAGAAATCATGTGCCTCCTAGCCCATTGTAGCCATCGCTTATAATATTGGGTGTAGGAATTTTTTATGAATTTATGTCCCGTATAATATTCATTATAGGCCTTTTGTACTGCAGCTATATCGGGATTTTCAGCTTGCATCAGCAGGTAATAGTTGGGTGTGTGTGCATCAGTGTGGAGCGGGTAGGGCTTGGTCTGAGACCAACTAGTAACTGCACTACATACAATTATAAGAATTGCGAAGATCCATTTTTCCATTGTCAAATATACAGGATATATATAAAACTAAGGGGATCATATAGCCGATTGAAATCGCGAAATAATTTTAATTATTTATAGGACTAAGTATAGCGCGGATTTTTTGTTGTATAAAT
The DNA here is from genome assembly GCA_964480615.1 of uncultured Chitinophagales bacterium. Classification (GTDB taxonomy): domain Bacteria; phylum Bacteroidota; class Bacteroidia; order Chitinophagales; family UBA2359; genus CAYZQX01. Next base: position 7,078 of record CAYZQX010000089.1, read on the forward strand.
TGCTTTAACTGGAAACTAGACACTTGGAACTAGACACTTGACACTAGACACTAGACACTAGACTTAGTGCAGTTGCAATAACTGGACACTAGACACTGGATGCTAGACATTAGACTTAATGCAGTTACTGCAACCAGCTTCAGTATCGTAAATCTTGAATCGTTAATCATAAATCGCGCTAGCCTATCAGTGTCGTAAATCGGGAATGGGTAATCATAAATCGCGCAGCCAGCGATAGGGATAGGAAGGGTTTGTACTGGTCTAGCGGGTTCCTGTTGCTAGTGGATAATCTAATGTCATATAACCCGCTAGACCAGTACCGGAGCGTCAGCGCAGCCCTGTATAGCCCGGGCCTTTAGGCATCGCCCATAACAAATATATTGTTATTGTTAATCGTATTTTATTTATAGGAATGAAAGGAGCATTCTTTCATGTTTTTGTAAGGATATATTGCCGACGGTTGAATGATTTTATTATACAATAATGCTATGTGAAGTGCAATGCTTTTTTTTTGCTATTGCAGTGGAAACTTATTTTTCAATTTCTAAATAGAAGCTGTTTTCGGCTTGCTGCTGAATGTTCATAAGATAAATTAATCCTATCAATTTTAATATGCTGATTGAACATAAATAATGTGTATATGCCATGTATTTTTTCGATATAAAGGTATAAAATAGGAATTAGTATATTTACCGATTATTTTTAGCTAGATAATAATTAATTCCCCAACTGATGGACACAATCATAAGTAAATTATTAATCGTATTAGGTATATGCAGTATTCTATTGTTTTCGATAACGAGTTGCAAGAGTGATAGGTTGAAAAAAAACAAGGTGGTAGAAGTTAAGCCTGTAGATACGACTATTACTGTGAGCAATGCAGTGTTTCCCGAATTTTTTGATAGCACTGAGATCTATAAATTCATTGATCAGTTTCAGGAATTTGATACAGTGAAGCAGCATATACTCAATTTTTACAAGCAACGGAACTTTCAGTATGCCTGGTATGACAACAATGGATTTGCAGCCCATACTGGCGCATTTATTAATGAGATGATTGATGATTTACAAGCTTCACCTGATTCCGCAAGGGTGAGGAGGGACCTAGATAAATTAACGAATCAGGTATATTGGGGAACTACGGACACAATTGAAAATCAACCAAATGTGTCCAATGATTTACTCCTTACAGCTATGTATTTTAAGCATAATCTTAGGATGGAGGCGAGCATGCCAGAGTCTGAAATTAGAGATTTGGGATGGTATATACCCAAGAAAAAAATCAATTTAGAGACTGCCTTAGCTAATCTAGTAAAGGATACTGTGAAGTATGCTATGCATCCTATGTACTATAAGCTAAAGAAAAAAATCCCTACACTAACACTCATACAATCGGCCTTTGATGGTGCACCGATTCAAGCTGTACTGAAGAAACCAATTCCACTCAATGGCAGTAGCGATGTGCTGCCTGAAATATGGCATAAACTTTATTTATTGAAAGACTTAGCAGTCGATGATACGAGTAAGGTATATAGCCCTGACAAACTTAAAGCTGTGGTAAATTTTCGCAAGCGGCATGGTATGAAGCCTGATACTGCGATAGGCAATGATCTGATAAAGGAACTCAATGTACCTATTAAGGAACGCATAAAAACAATTTATGTAAATATGGAAAGGCTCAGGTGGTTGCCTGCTGAGATGTTTCCAGAATATTTATTGGTCAATATTCCAGAGTATAAAGTTCATGCATTCCGCAAGGATAGTTTGCTATGGAGTATGCGTGTGGTAGTAGGTGCTACGAATACGAAGACAGTTATATTTCAAGATGAGCTTAGCCAAGTTGTATTTAGCCCATATTGGTATCCTCCTAGGAGTATATTGCGCAAGGAGATTTTTCCAGGGTTAAAACGCAATCCTTCAGGTTATTTAGCGAAGCATGATATGCAGATTGTAGATGCTAATCGCAATCCTATTTCATCAGGTAGTATTGACTGGTCGAGTTATAGTGCGAGTAATTTTCCTTATACAGTAAGGCAAAAGCCAGGATTGAAAAACGCCCTTGGCAAAGTGAAATTTTTGTTCCCTAATGAGCACAGTATCTATATGCACGATACACCTTCAAAAAAATATTTTGATGCCACTGATAGAGCTTTCTCACACGGATGTATAAGGGTGGCAGAGCCACAGCGACTTGCTGAATATGTACTCAAAGCAAATCCCGAGTGGACGCCAGAAAAAATTAAGGCTGCAATGGAAAATGGCAAGGAACAATATGTAAAGATTAAAGAGCCAATTCCGGTGTTAATAGGCTATTGGACTAGCTGGGTCGATGGTATCGATAACCTCAATTTCCGTCAGGACATCTATAAAAATGATGAGTCGATGGCTGAGAAGTTATTCAAGTAAGTAACTCTGAATCTATTGAGTTAAATTGGCCATAGGTGCTAAATGTTATAGTTGCTTTTTTTGGGTATTGTGTTATTGTTATTAGAGTAACAGTCCATTAGCACACCGAATCTATACAACCCTATTTTTGGCATTTTGTTAGGTGCTCAGGCTCGAATAAACAATATCAATAGCGTATTAAATCAATAATAGGAACGCCAAAGCTTGCTAGTTTTTCACGACCATTTAGGAAGCTCAAATCCACTAGAAATGCAAAGCCTACCACCTCGCCACCACACTGTGCTACTAATTCGGCAGATGCTCCGGCAGTACCACCAGTAGCTAATAAATCATCATGCACAATTACGCGCTGACCAGGCAATATTTGATCGCTGTGCACTTCAATTATTGCTGTTCCATACTCAAGTTTGTATTCGTGCGCAATGGTTTTGCCAGGGAGCTTTCCTTTTTTTCTAAATGGTACAAAGGGGATCATTAACTCCTGAGCCATTAAAGGTCCAAAGAAAAATCCTCGACTCTCAACTGCTGAAATTACTTGAGGTTGCAGTGGTGCGATGCGTTCACAAAAAGCCAAGGTTATTTCCTTGCATAATTTTGGATTCTGAAGGATGGGCGTAATGTCTTTAAATAATATTCCTGATATGGGAAAGTCAGGCACTTCGCGTATAGCTTGATCAATTTTTTCAGTTAGGGACAGGGTGTTATTCATCGCTGCAAAGATAGTTTTTTTCTAATGTTCCATCTATTCAATCTTAGATACTTCTATGAATGGTTCTATTTGTTCATATATTTTTTTAGTAATGAGATAAGACTTCTGCACATCCTCTTTTTTAGTATATGGTCCGTGTTGATTTCTATAACTAATGATGGCTTTTGCAATTTTGTAGCCAAAGGCGGGATGGGATTTTATAACTTCTAATGAGTCGCGATTAATATCAATTTTCTTAGGGCTGTAATCACCTATAAACAAGTGATTTTCAAGTATGAGGAGTATGCTGTCAGGCAAATTTTTAGTCAAAGATGCCATTTGTTCTAAAGAGGAAAATCCTCCTACCTGATTTCTAATTTTTACAATGGCTTCCGCTCTTTTAGCACCTATCATGGGCAAATCCATTAACTCCTCAATACCTATCTTATTGAGGTCTTGTTTGGTTTTAGGTGTTTTATTGTAGTTTGCTTTTTTATATTTGGTTTTGCTTGTTGTATTAGTATCCCGCTGATTATTGGATTTATATGGATATTCGTTTTTAGCCATTAATAAATTGGAAGTATCAGCTGTTGGATAGGATCTGTAAGAGGGTTCTTTGTTGTCATAGCTACTTGAGGCTACAGTATCATTCCTAGTAAAACGATCCTTATACTTTGTAGCATATCTCGACCTTGTGGTATCAAATTTTTCATTGGTATATTCATAGGTTTTCTTGTCTTGATAAGTCCATTCTTTTGTACTATCAATTTTATGAGTCCAGTATTTTTTTTGCTTAAACAGGCTATCGTGCTTATAGTTATTGGTATAATCGTAGTGCTTATAAGCTTTATTAGAATTGCTAGCATATTGCTTCTTATCGTATGGGTATTTCTTTCTCGGATTTTCGGCAAGGTACTTGTTCATCGCAAGGTATTGTTCTTCAGTATCAAGGGTAATATAGGGTTCCAGTCGCTTATAAATCTTATCATTCATCCCATATATTTTTTTGAGATCTGATTTGTATTTTATCCTTCCACCCTTAGCGAGAAAGTGCATGAGCGAACTTGCTGCATGTGCCCCAAATCCCAATTCCAAAGCCTCTTCCTTGCTCAGCTCATTGGGGTCAAATGGAAAAAGACGACGATTTTTGTCCTGTCGTTCATAAGGTCGTATTGGTTTTTTTCTTTCATATATCGCACAATAGTTAGGATAGGATTTTAAGGAATCTGGCAAATTTTTTTCACAAGCGCTCAGTATTATTTTTTCGCCTAATGGTTGAATTTCAGTCACTTTCCTCCACTCCTGCTGTGCTATTAGATGGACTATTAGGACGATACTTACAATGTTTATCGTAAGTAATATGGCCCCTTTGCTATCCGTGCGCAAAAGCTTGAAATAATTTAATACACTGTTCATTTAGTTGTAATCTTAGGTGAGTAATTAGTCGTTCCTTAAAAAGCCAGTTTTTTTGGAGATCCTAAGAAAAGCCGTACCAA
>CAYZQX010000090.1:0-9980 GCA_964480615.1 uncultured Chitinophagales bacterium
TTTATTAGTTTTTTAAAGGCCATCAGAATCTTCGCAAGCTCGATTTGCTGTCGCTTCGGTACTAGGCTGGCGGGCTTTCGGCATTATTAATTCAAAGTAATTGAAAGCCCGCCAGCCTAGTACAAACCCTTCCTATCCCTATCGCTGGCTGCGCGATTTACGATTTTCGACATTGAATCTAGTTGAAACAACTGCAGTAGGTCTATTAATTGATTTACGATCCTGATGTTTGTTGCAGTAACTACATAAAGTCTAGTGTCCATTATTCATTGTCTAGAATCTATTCTACAGAGTTTACTACATTATTGAACAAGTTATTTTAGTTTTTAATTGTGTAGTTATTGCCGATACGATCGATGTATTTACAACCTCTAATAAATTACCTAATATAAGGTTCACCACGGCTAACTTATTGCCCTAAGCCAAGGATAAAAACTTGACCATAGCTACCATACGACGCTGACCAAGAACTACAAACAAGATATATATCGATTGTTAGAATAAATATTTTTTTGACCGAAGCCATCAAAAAAAACATAGCAAAATGTCATCAAAAAGCCGATATGTTAGAAATAAATTATTTTTGTAGTAATAACCCATGGAAAACAAAAAATACAATAAGGTAATTACATTTGGGACATTCGACTTGCTTCATATCGGACATGTAAATATATTGCGTCGTGCTAAGGAACTTTGCGACTATCTAATCGTAGGTGTTAGCTCCGACCAGCTCAACTTTGATAAGAAAAACAAATATCCTGTATATACTGAAAATGACAGAATGGATATAGTAAAAAGCATCCGTTATGTAGATGAAGTTTTTCTAGAACAGAGTCTTGAACTGAAGCGCGATTACATTATAGATTTTAATGCCGAGGCACTTGCAATGGGCGATGACTGGACAGGCAAATTTGACTGGTGTGGAGATGTGTGCGAAGTGCTCTATCTTCCAAGAACGGACAATATATCCACAAGCATCACAAAAGAAAAAATTAAGGGCATCGTTGACTTGTAATTATTATAATTTTATTGCTCGCTAATAGTTGGTTGATGGCAATGGTTTTGTGTTTTTTAATTTATATTTGGGTTTAATTTGTTTTATAATTATTTTTTTGTGGTAATGCGGAATGGACTATGGAATTATAATATCGTTAAATAATTAATCTAGATTATTAATTTGTAAATATTAATGGCAAATCTTTTAGATAGAATACAGCACTTACCGATCATTTCATCCTTTAGAAAGCGGTTTATGGATCAATTAAAAAGCAAAGGATCCATTGTTGTTAATTATAAAGGACATGGGCGCAACGATGCAATCGAATTCATCCTTGACACCTTTAAACGAACTGATATGGCAATGACCTTAGGAGAGGCCTATCAAATTATTATGGCTGTCAAAAGTGTTGAAAAAATAAATGGAGATATAGCAGAAGTTGGTGTATATAAAGGCGGCTCTGCTAGGTTAATCGCTCAATATAAAGGTCAAAAAACCTTACATTTATTTGACACCTTTCAAGGGATTCCAAAAATCAATAAAATAGATGAAGGATTTTTTAAAGAGGGGGAATACAAAGGCACGATTGATGAGGTTAAATCAGTTTTAGCACCATATCAAGCAATTAAATATTATCAGGGATTCTTTCCAAATACTACCGTTCAACTACAACCAACAAAATTTTCGTTCGTTAATTTTGATGTTGACACTTATCAAACCACCAAAGATTGTATTGAATTTTTTTATCCTTTAATGAACAAAGGAGGGGTTATGATTTCACATGACTATTTACAGATCCCAGGTGTTCGAAAAGCATTTGATGATTTTTTTTCAGACAAATTAGAACCAATCATTCAGCTGTCTGGCACACAATGTCTCATCGTTAAAATTTAACCTATGATCAATCAAAAACGTGCTTTTAAAGTTCTTTGTCTTGCTAAGAGCGCTCTTGACAGTCTAAGTATTAATTATTGGCTAACAGACGGGACTTTGCTAGGATTTATTAGGGAAGGAAATTTTATTCCGCATGATAATGATATGGATCTTGGGGTACATATTAATCAGCATAGTACGCAAATCATAAAAGCATTTGCCGACTTAGGACTAAAACACTTTAAAACCTATGGATCCATAGAACGTGGGCTTGTATATTCATTTAAACACGGTGAAGAGAAATTGGATATTTTTTTCTTTTATGATGACAGTGAGTTTATGTGGCATGCTGCTTGGCCATATAAAAACAAAATTGCCAATCTGAAAATCATAAAATGGCTTGGCCTTAGCAAACCGCGTATGATTAAATTCTTATATCCAAAATTTAGTACAAAAATAATGTTGTTTCAAGGCGTAGAATTTAACGTACCATCTGACCCTATTCAATATCTAGTATTAAAATATGGCGAAACCTGGAAAATTCCAATTAAAAAATGGGACTGGGCAAAATCTCCAAAAAATCTATCAGAAGAATAAATTTTTTTAACATTATTAATAAAGAAAATTATGATTACTCGCACTTTGTTTTTAGGCTTTTTAATGAATATTGCTAATCTTCTTTCAAGTCAAGGAGAAAGTAATTTCTGGCAATTCGGTAACTATAGTGGATTAGATTTCAATCAAGTCCCACCCTTGCTAATTACTAGTCCATTACAAGCAACCGAAGGATGTTCTTCAATGAGCGATGCTCAAGGCAATTTATTATTCTATACGAATGGCATTACCGTCTATGACAAAAATGATAATGTTATGCAAAATGGATTTGATCTAATGGGTAATCAATCTACAACCCAATCGGCGGTGATTATAAAAAAACCTGAATCTGAGAACTTATTTTATATATTTACGCTTGATTGCTGGGAAAATTATTTTCAAAATGGATTTAGGTATTCCATAGTTGATATGAATTTAAATAATGGCAATGGCGCAGTAACTATAAAGAACCAATTAATTGAGAATAACATTGTAGAAAAATTATGCCTTATCAAAAAATGTTTTAGTAATGATTATTGGGTTATAGTTCACGAGTTCAATAGTGATAACTTTATAATATATTCATTAAGTGCTAATGGGATAAATTATTCACACACAATATCTATTGGAGAAGTTCACGGCCCAGCTTATGATTATGGCACAGGCTACATCGCAGCTTCAAATGATGGGAGCAAAATTGCAGTTTCAATAAAAAACAAATTATTAGTCGAACTATTCGATTTCGATAATGAAAATGGGATAATATCCAACTCCAAAGTAATTGAGTTTAACAATCAATTTACATACGGTGTTCAATTCTCTCCTAATAATCAGCTATTGTATATAAGCTTAAGCAATCCCTTTGAACTTGTGCAATTCGATATTTCTAGCAACAATGTAGAAACAATACTGACCACACAGATTTCTATAGGCTCCTGCACAAGTTGCGGCAATGGTTCAATTTATACAGGAGCTCTGCAAACTGCTCCAGATGGTAAGATTTATGTAGCTAATCGAGATTATAATTATTTAGGTGTAATACATAATCCCAATACATCCGGACTAGCTTGTAATTATGACTCTGATTATATCTATCTGGAATCTCTTAGCTCAGCAGGCCTACCCTACTTCCCAGCCGACTTCTTTTCCCAAGCATCTGATATTGCTATTAACCTAGAAAATACAAGTGATTGCCCCGATCAAGCTGCATTACAAATAACTAATTTCAGCGATTTTGATCAAATCTATTACAATATTAACAATGGCAACACCTATTATCTCACACCCACTGACCAAGTAATTAATTATAGCTTTCTTCAAGAAGGCAATTATAATTTTAACATCACTGCCATTAAAAATTGCATTCTACAAAATACGATGGTTTCTATCAACTACACAATTCCAACACCCATCGACTCAACCTATTACTGGTGCGCTGGCGAACCTCTCCTAATAGATAATGTAGTTTATTACACCGATACCATCATTAACACTTCGATGCTCGATAACAACGACTGTTCTTATCCACTAAATTTAACTATAAACTTTTTGCCCGAACCGATCATCAATACTGAATTGGAATGTGTTTCTCCTACACTTTACAATGCTTTTATTAACATTGAAAATGGTTCTAATTATTATATCTCCTCTAATTATGAAGGCTTTCCAAGTGGCTGGATTGATAACAATTTTTATTTAATGGACATCAATACAATGGACACCATTCACTATTCTATTACACCGATAGGAGATGGTGCTTGTGCTTATTCTTATGCCATCAATCCATTAATATGTACATCAGCACTGGCGATTAGTTGCTATCACTTAATAGGTCAACCTACTAAGACTGGCAATTTGCTCGCTTGGCAATGCGACGCACTCAACCCCTTGGATTCTGAATCTATTAATTTGATGAAGTCCGAAGATGGTAAATCCTTTACCCTGCTAAAAAAATATTCTTTTGGCACTTCATTTACTGATAGCCATTTTGAATACTTGGATGCCAATCCTGCTGAACATAGCTATTATCAATTATGGATCGAGTCTGCTGAATTACACAAGTCCAATATCATCTTCATTGATAAAAACAACTCGCAGACTGAGGATTCATATATCAGCCCTATGTGGATCAATGGTCACCAATTATTTTCCTATGTGCCAGAGCAATTTACCAGCTATAGATTATTTTCGATAGATGGATCATTGATTACAAATGGTATTATTGATAATAACAATCAAACATTATTATTGGATTTTAATGGTTTGCCATCGGGTTTGTATCTAGTTCATTTAGATGATGGTCTTAGTGGCTACACGCATAAGATCAGCTATGCTAGATATTAATATGTGTATGAGATAGTAAAAAAATATTTCGCTTTGTTTAGTATTGATTGGCTATAAAGTTAGCATAGCTCTATGCTCCTAGCAGCTGTATAGCATTCATCCTTCATAACGCATCTATGTGTTGGATATTAAAAAGATCATTTATATCTGCATAATGTAGGGTGGCAAAATTCTTTATATCTGTAATAATCTCTGGCTCTATTTTTTTTCGCCATTCACTTAACTGATTAGTTGAGATTAGCGGGTCATAACTAAATGAGTTATGACCCAAAAAATATTGGACATATATATTCTCATTGATTAATAAAGTCGTTTGATGGTCGGTTAAATTGAGTATATACTTAGCGATGATCGCAGCTATTTTTACACGGCTATTAAAAGCATTACCTTCAGATAGGTCTAAAAATAACGCGTCATATTTTGACACAAGGCTATCCCAAGGCACCAATTTTTCAAGATGAACCCATCTATTGTTTGGCAATAGTGACCGATCAAAAGTGGTATCAAATTGCAATACCTTTGAAGACTCATTGATTGAATGGGTTATGGCCAAGTTTTGCTTTTTGCCTGACTGCTTGGTATTTTTCATCCTTGAATTTTATATTCGTAAACAATTTGTACAAAGATAATAATGCTATTACTAGGAACGATGAAGTAAAATTCCATAGTATATGAATACTTACCATACAGTGTTTCATTATTTAGTAACAGAGTGATAAGCATTGAATGAATCACTTGTACTATTAACTGAGGGCTCAATGGATTGGCTATAAATTTAATACATAATACCTTATTATAATAATGTAGGATGGACTATTCAGTAGGTGTAGGATGATTTATTAACTAGTTTGGGGAAATAGTGTTTGTACTTTCCGCTGTTTTAGCGATAGGGATAGCAGTGGATATCCTTTTAGGAGGCTATAGTGTAACGATTACTATATTGATTGTACAATATGAACTTGCATGTAATAGTTAGTATGATTGTACCTATCATGCCTCCTAAAAGATAGGAACGAATAGCCCGGGCCGTAGGCATCGCCATCCTCTCATTCTATTGAAACTTCGAACTTGAATTGAGGATTACAAGCAATGATTTTTTAATTGATACTGAGCCTATTTTTATAATAATTTTTTGCGCAGTGACCTTATTATTTTTTTGTCAGCCAATAGTTAAGACATTTTAGACCATGACCATAGGTAGGTCCATTCGTGTAAGGTAGAATTTCAGGACCAAATCCAGTGTTCTTTTTTATAAGTTGAAAACCCACTTGCTGAAATAGCTGTGTACATATCTCATCCGTCAATATTAGTGGATGCATTTTATTGGTTTTAAAATGTTCATCGAAGGATAAAAATGCCAGTCCCCCAGGCTTGAGGTATTGATAGAGGTTAGTGACTATTTCATTGAAATTATAACAATGATCCAAGACATTAACACTGAGTACAAAATCGACTGCATTTTCTAACTCAGGGATATAATCCTCAGCGGGTGTGCTATACAATCGGGCAGCATCTTTGAGATCACACCAAGGTATTTGTGCTATGCAATCATCGGCCATAGGCTCGAGTGCATATATAATTGCATTCTTAAAATACTTAGTGCGCAACTTGCTACCAGCGCCTACATCGAGTAATACCTTATGCTCAAAGTCATTTTCATTAAAACCAAAACTCTTAAATAAGAGCGCTGAATTTTCGGTAAAGGCATCCGTACTTCGCCAAGTATTGTTCTTGTGAAACTCAAATTCACCACTTTGAGCATCCTTTTGCCAGGACTGTCGGTCGATTGCGGTCTTAGGTCCTGAAAACAGGGATAGTACCCGTTCAAACACGCTATATATTGCATTTTTTATTTGCTTTCTCATGAGTCAATGGCTTTAATTCCTTAGCAGGTGGCAAATGTATAGGTTTTTTTGTCAATTTCAATTTCTAAGCTTGTAGCAAAGTCTCATAATTCCTTATTGCTCAGCTTCAACTATCTTTGTGCATCTATAGAAAGTGGTGGTTAATAATAAAGTAATATCAATAATTATATGTACCTATAATCGAGCGAGGTTTCTACCTTTGGCTTTAGCGGATTGGTATAAGCAAGATGCACCTAAGGAATTATATGAGCTTATTATCATTAACAACAACTCCCCTGATACGACTGAGTCAATATGTCTTGAATTCATTCATCAACATCCTGACTATCCTATTAAGTATTTTGTTGAGACCCAGCAAGGTCTTTCCTATGCGCGCAATAGGGGCATACATGAGGCCAGTGGTCTTTATTGTTGCTTTGTAGATGATGATGGATTACCTGCTGCTGACTATGTAACTGTACTTTACAACTACATACAATCGCATCCGCAGATCGCTGGGATTGGTGGTCGTGTAGATCCATATTATATTGACGGAGAGCCCAACTGGATGAGTCCCTTTCTTGAGCCACTTGTAGCTAAGTTCAATGCGGGCGATCAAGCATTAGTATTGGAAAAAAACATCTATCCTTTTGGATGTAATATGTGTTATAAAAAAGAGCTGCTACACCACATAGGTGGCTTTGATGTAGCACTTGGAAGGATGGGCAATTCAGGTGATGCAGGCGAAGAGAAAGATGTGTTCAAGAAGGTCAGGAAGCAAGGAGGACAAGTGATATACCTGCCATTATTGATTGTAAAACACATCATTGAAGCACAGCGATTAAGCCCTGAGTATATACACAAGTTAGGTATAGGTCTTGGCAAGAGTGAGCACACACGCCTACATAAAGATGGAAGGATGGCACTCTACAAGAAACAGTTAGAACTCCTAATCAAGTGGATAGGTGCTTATGTGCTTGCTTGCTATTATTTCATAAGGCAAGAGCCAGCCAAAGCTAATATGCTCATTCTCTTTCGCAATGCGGTGAATAGCGGATGGAGGACTTGGAAGTCCACTCAGAAATAGGGATATTGCGCTAAGGAATCTATTACTTAAACTGTATCTGTATGAGTGTCCTCTTTTTCTTTTTTATAAAACAATTTCAGAATCATACTTGCAAGCAATAAGAGGATAAGCAGTCCACTAGAAGCCAATCCGATAGCCTTGCCAGTGTAATAAGATTTGGGTTCCATACGAAACACAATATTGTGCTTGCCCGCTGGAACTTTTAATCCACGCAACAAGTAATCAACTCGTATATGATCAACTGGCTTATCATCGATATACGCTTTCCAGCCCTTGCCTTGATCATAATATACTTCAGAGAATACTGCTAATCTTTCGGTGCTCAGTTCGGCTTCGTAAGTCATTTCATTGAGATCATACTTACTGAGCTTTATGGTACTAATGGTATCTGTACCCCATTGCAACCCTTGCAAATAAGATTCATATTGCTTATCTACATAGACTACTTGTGTAGGTCTTATATTGCCAAGAGAGTCAATTTCGGCATCAGGGCCCTCCACTATTTGCAGACTATCTGGTATCCAACAATTGCCCGCTGCTTCAGGATTTTGCTTAGCAGAAATTCTTCCAGACTTATCAGGTATGATCAAATATTTTGCATTGAGGAGATTGATTACATTCAGGTTGTTTTCAACTAGATGTTTGTCTATCACATCTTGATATCTTCTCAGCTTAGCGCCGTGGTATCCTCCTAATGACTTGTGGTGAAAACTGGTTATTGCATCATTAAAAGGACCGCTAGAAAGATTATATACTCGATAATGAGGATCAGGATCCGATAGAATCATTTTATCTGTCTCCGAAGGTTTCATCCAAGCATCTATTTGTGCTTTAGGCTTAAAGGCTGTATTGCTAAAATGTCGTCTATCCACTGTCCAAAGGTCAAATAAGATAGCCACACCCAGTACCCCTAAAAGTATTTTGGCATTAGCCTGTTTTTGTGTGTAGTAATATACCGCTCCCGCACCAATTAGAAACAAGACAAAGCTCCTAATCGCATCGGTAGTAAAAAGTGACTTGCGGTCTTCTATAAGCTTAGCTACATCATAACCATAGGCATCTAACTCTGTATCGCTAGCCCCTGTAAATGGCAGTATGCCCCTTCCTAGTACTAGGAATATAAGCAATACAGAACCCATACTAATTGTGCTAAATTTCAAGGCCTTTTTTATTTCTTCTTTGCTATTGTTTTCTAATATTTTTTGCAGTCCTATGGCAGCACCTAAAGGCAGCATAGTCATTAACAATACCTGTATTGTGGACACCGCTCTAAACTTATTATAGGCTGGAAAATAGTGGAAGAATAAGGAAGTAAACCAGTCTAAATGTTTTCCCCAAGACAGGAGGATGGATAGGATAGCAATTGCCAGCCATGCCCACTTTATAGGCCCGCGTACAAGTATGCTTGCCATAAGAAACAAAAAGGCAATAATGATCCCAGAATAATAAGGACATCCTGTAGCAGGCATCTCACCCCAATAGGTTGGCATTTTTTCCAATTGATTTTTTGGCACTCCTTTTTTCATAAGATCTTTTACGGATGCTGCTCCATCATCCAATCTATAAAATGAACTGCCACCAACGATGTTAGGAATGAGAAAGCTAAATGATTCTAACTTCCCACTACTCCATGCCAATGCATAATCCTTATCTAGTCCACCTGTGCTCTGGTCATTGCTCTTGAGTATGGCAGGGCCGCGAATAGAGTCCGTAGAATACTCAGCGGTAGTCCACATATTGGTAATATCAGTGAGTGCAGCGATGCCAGCAGCGATTACAAAAATAAATCCCTGCTTTATCCATATTCCTATTTCACCTCTTCTTATCGCATAAATTAACTCTACGATAAACCATACCATAACGGCCATAAGCAAGTAATAAGCCATCTGTAAATGGTTATAGGAGAAACTCATCGCTAGGCCAAATGCCAGTAATACAAAGGCACTCCAATACTGTCGGCGAAACAGCAGTATTAACCCGCTTATCGTCAATGGAAAAGTGGCCACTACACCTATCTTTGTAGTTTGCCCCGCCTCTAATGCGCCTATGTTATAGGTGCTAAAGGCAAAGCCAAAAGCACAGATAAGCGATATCCAAGGCGATAGCCCTATGATCCAGCACATAATATAAAAACATACCAAGGCCAACAACAAAATATGTACTTGCAAGGGCATCGTATCCAAAATGCCTCCCCTAAATATTTTCTTAATTAAATTGCCTCCTTCAGGCGATGTGACCTGGT
>CAYZQX010000090.1:10080-11655 GCA_964480615.1 uncultured Chitinophagales bacterium
CCTCCCCTAAATATTTTCTTAATTAAATTGCCTCCTTCAGGCGATGTGACCTGGTAAGATGGAATACCACAAAACATAGAGTTAGTCCATAAGAAATTATTTTCTCCAGTTTTCTCACGATACTCTATGATCTCCTGAGCTGATCCTCTCCACTGCTTGGCATCGAATTGATCCAGATCCTTGCCCTGAAAAAATGGAAGGAAATAGATAAAATCAAATAGAAAAAGTAAAGGCAATAACGCTAAGTACCACTTATTATTTTTAAACCAGTTGCTGATGTTCATGCGTGCAATTATCTTATTTAATTGGTCAAAGATACAAACATTTTCTTTCCCTCCCATTCGTAATAAGGTGGCTCAAAAGGTGGAAACCATGTTGCTCGTATATGTCGAGCTATTTTTTCCGCAGGCCAGTTAATATCTAACTTTTTTAGCTCATTAATTTCTGACCGATAATGTATAGCTGTACCATAACTTGCTATACGTGTTGCTTGTGGAATAGGTGTAAAATTTAAGTTTAATATATCCTCCAATTTTTCCTTAAACAAGGCGACTCCCGCTTGTAAGGACAACTCATACAATTCATATACAAGGCTTTGAGGTGGAATCGCAAATCGGCGTTCAAATAATATATCTCCACTATCAATTCCGCTATCAATCTTGTGTATGGTAACACCAAATTCTTTGCGTTCATCGAGTATAGCAAAGCTAAATTGATTACAACCCCTGTATTCAGGCAGTGGTGCAAGGTGTAAGTTTATAGCAAGTTTATTTGCCTTGGCTATATGATTGGGTTTTAAGATCTTATTATATTGTACCGAAATAAGGAAATCAATATTATCAATAGCATGTAAATCATTCAACTCAGTATATATAGGTAAATTATTGCTATGTGCAATTTGATATATATTTTCACTGGGATGATCTAGGGGATGTGTAGGGGTCGTAAATACTGCCGCTATATGATCCCCATAACCTCGATCTATTAGGGTATGAAGACATTCATAACCAATTTTTTTACTACCCATAAATACGATATTCTTCAAAGCCGCTTCCATTGAACTTCAATAATTTTAATAAGCCGTTACAATGATAGTTTATTTTATCTTATTGACATAGATCCACTCAATTTTCACAGTATTAAGGATTACTTAATGACACTATACAATACAATTAGGGCGATGCCGACCCTTCGACTAAGCTCAGGGATCGGCCCGGGGTATTACTTTCGAATCAATTTTTTTTATAAGGCAAAAAGAATCTGCGCTTTCGCTTGATTGCTTGCAATGTTTTATCTTTATTGGCAGCAAGAACCTGCGCTATCGCTTGGTTTGGGGCTTTCTGATTTTATTAGTTTTTTAAAGGCCATCAGAATCTTCGCAAGCTCGATTTGCTGACGCTCCGGTACTGTTGTGGCGGGCTTTCGGCTTTATTAATTCAGAGCAATTGAAAGCCCGCCACAACAGCACAAACCCCTCCTATCCCTATCGCTTTCGCCGATTTTCGATTCACGATTTTCGATTCACGATACTGAACCTGGTTGAAGCTACTGCACTAGGTTTAATAATTGATTTTC